>CALXBL010000013.1 GCA_944386525.1 uncultured Ruminococcus sp.
ACGGCTGTGATTCGATATCGCCGATAGTACCGCCTATTTCGGTGATGACAACATCGGCGTCGGTCTGCTTGCCTACGTTGTAGACAAACTCCTTTATTTCATTTGTAACATGAGGGATAACCTGTACTGTTGAACCCAGATACTCTCCTCTGCGCTCCTTATTCAGAACATTCCAGTAGACCTTGCCTGTGGTGAGGTTTGAAAACTTATTCAGATCCTCATCGATAAATCGTTCATAGTGACCGAGGTCGAGGTCGGTCTCAGCGCCATCCTCGGTAACGTATACCTCGCCGTGCTGATAAGGACTCATAGTGCCCGGATCTACGTTGATATAGGGGTCGAGCTTTTGTGCAGCCACCTTTATTCCCCTTGTTTTAAGAAGCCGTCCTAAGGACGCAGCGGTAATTCCTTTTCCCAAACCGGAAACTACACCGCCTGTTACAAATATATACTTTGCCATAAAGATTTACTCCCTTACTCCCATTCCACCGTTGCCGGAGGCTTTGAGGTTATATCGTAAACCACTCTTGTTATACCGCCTACTTCGTTGGTTATTCGGCTGCTTGATCTTTCGAGCACCTCGAACGGGAGTCTTGTCCATTCAGCGGTCATGAAGTCGTCGGTCGTAACTGCACGCAGGACTATGGTTCTTCCATAAGTCCTTGCATCGCCCATAACGCCAACGCTCTTGAGGTCTGTCAGTACGGCAAAATACTGATTTGTGATTTTTTCCATGCCTGCGTTTGCAACCTCCTCACGGAAGATAGCGTCTGCCTCACGGAGCACATCAAGTTTTTCCTTAGTTATCTCGCCAATTATACGAACTGCCAGACCAGGACCCGGGAATGGCTGACGCCATACCAACTCATGAGGTATACCGAGCTGTTCACCTACTTTTCTTACTTCGTCCTTGAACAAATCCCTCAGGGGTTCAACGATCTCATCGAATGAGATAACATCCGGCAGTCCGCCAACATTGTGGTGGCTCTTGATAACCGCAGAATCTCCCTTGCCGCTTTCAATAACGTCGGGATATATTGTTCCCTGAACAAGGACGTTTATTTTGCCAAGCTTTTTAGCTTCATCTTCAAATACACGGATAAACTCCTCACCTATTATCTTACGCTTTTTCTCCGGCTCTGTAACGCCTTTGAGCTTGCCTAAGAATCTATCCTCAGCATTGACTCTTATAAGATTCATGCCGAACTGTTTACGGAATGTATTTTCAACGAAGTCTCCCTCGTCCTTACGAAGCAGACCATGGTCAACAAAAACGCAGGTAAGATTCTGACCTATTGCCTTATGCAGAAGTACGGCTGCAACGGAGGAATCAACGCCTCCCGAAAGCGCAAGCAGCACCTTTTTGCCTGCAAGCTCATTTGTGTACTTCTCAATAGCGTTGTCGATAAAGCTCTCCATCTTCCAGTCGCCGGTAACACCGCACACATCAAAAAGGAAGTTTCTGAGCATAGCTGTACCATACTCGGTGTGAGTTACCTCAGGATGGAACTGAACACCATAGAGCTTTCGTGACTCATCACAAATAGCTGCACAAGGACACTTATCAGTACGGGCAATAACTGAAAATCCCTGGGGCGGAGTGCTTATGAAGTCGGTGTGGCTCATCCAGCAAACGCTCTTTTCGGGCACGTCCTTAAAGAGGACATTCTTGTCCGCCTGAACGATAGTCTTGCCATACTCGCTGCTGTTTTCGGCGCTGCTTACAACGCCGCCTGCCATATACACCATAAGCTGAACACCATAGCATATACCCAGTATCGGAATACCCAGATCCAGGATAGCCGGATCGTAGTGAGGTGAGGATTCATCATAAACACTGTTTGGTCCGCCGGTAAAGATAATACCCTTATATCCGGCAGTCCTGATCTCCTCAGGAGTGATCCTGCTGTATGGTTTGATCTCGGCGTAGACCTGCTGCTCACGCACTCGCCGTGCAATAAGCTGATTGTACTGTCCACCGAAATCAAGCACAAGGATCTTTTCAGTCTTGCTTGAGATTATTTTGTTTTCCATGGATTTACCTCGCAATCAATAGTAAATATTATTTACCGCTATCTCCATAGTTTGCGAGTACACGTGCAGAAGGATCGTTTACATTACAGCCTTCCCACTCTTTGTTGGGCATCCAGAAATCTACTATCATTTCACCCTGGTTCGGATAATACTTTTCAAATATCTCACGATAGAGCAGCGACTCCTTGGTAAAGGGAGCAGCATGAGTATATTTTGCACAAAGCTTGCCGAACTCCTCATCTGTATAACAGCTTTCAGCATACTCCTTCAGGTAGTCCACCATGGAGTGACCTACAGCGTCGGAGAATGCAGCCTTTTCACGCCAGAGTATCTCATCGGGCAGATAGCCGCCCTCAAATGCTTTTCTGAGCAGATATTTACCTTTTCCGTATTTATTGAGCTTCATCTCGGGATCTATGGACATAACATATTTTACAAAGTCCAGATCGCCGAACGGAACTCTTGCCTCAAGGGAGTTTACAGAAATACAGCGGTCGGCTCTCAGCACATCGTACATATGCAGCTCACGCACTCTCTTCTGGGATTCCTTCTGGAATTCCAGGGCGTTTGGTGCAAAGTCCGTATACTTATAGCCGAACAGCTCGTCAGATATTTCTCCTGTAAGGAGAACACGAATATCAGTCTGTTCGTGAATAGCCTTGCATATAAGATACATTCCCATACTTGCACGTATTGTTGTGATATCGAATGTACCCAGCAGATGAATTACAGTTTCGAGTGAAGACAATACATCATCTTTCGTAATGATTATTTCCTTATGGTCGCTGCCGATATAATCAGCGACTTGTTTCGCATACTTCAGGTCGATAGCGTCCTCGCTCATGCCGATTGCGAATGTTTTGATGGGCACACAGCTCTTCTTGGCTGCAATTGAACACACCAAAGATGAATCAAGTCCGCCTGAAAGCAGAAATCCGACCTTCGCATCAGCAATGAGTCTTTTTTCAACGCCTGCCACAAGTTTATCATGTATATTGCGGCATACTGTTTCTATATCATTATAGCACACTTCATCTACTTTTGCAATATCACAATAGCATATAAATTTACCATCTTTATAATAATGTCCCGGAGGAAACGGCATAATCTTACCTGTAAGACCAACAAGATTCTTCGCTTCACTTGCAAACAAAATTACACCTTTTTCATCATAGCCATAATAGAGTGGTCTGATTCCGATAGGATCACGGGCAGCGATGTAGCTATTGGTCTTTCCGTCGTAGATGATGCACGCAAATTCAGCATCGAGCATTTTGAACATATCGGTTCCGTACTCTTTATATAGCGGCAGCAGTATCTCGCAGTCGGAATCGCTTTTGAAGGTATACTTCTTTTCAAGCTCTTTCTTTATCTTACCGAAGCAATATATCTCGCCGTTGCAGACAATGTAGTTTCCATCGAGCTCAAATGGCTGCATACCGGATTCGGTAAGTCCCATAATGGCAAGCCGGTGGAAACCCAGAAAGCCATTGCCTGTATCTATTATTCTGCTGTCATCGGGACCTCTTGAGATAGTCTCCTTGAATCCCTCTTTAAATTTTTTTATATCAGCACTGCTGTCGCAGTAGCCCATGATTGAGCACATATGAACGACCTCCATGCACCACTTTAAGCCGACGGAAATATCCGCCGGCCAAAGTGATATGTTTTTGCTTTTATTCTACACCTGAAATAAAATCTCTATATGAGAAGCAAGCGATTTAATTCAGCTTACCTAACTCCAAACAGCAGATCGCCGTAAGTTGGGAACGGCCAGTATTCCTTGGATGTTACTGTCTCAGCAGCATCACACGGAGCACGAAGCTCATCCATCTTTACAAGGAGTATGTCACGTACTGTATCAGCCTGTTCACCAACAGTTGTGCAGGCAGCCACAGCAGCAAGCGCATCCTGAAGTTCAGCAGACTTTGCTGCAATGATGTCTGTATATTCAGAAAGCTGCTTTACCAGTTCCTTTTCGTAAGTACAGGGGATAGAATCGCATACTGCCTTCTTTGCAGCGGCTGCCTTTGCAAGGTCTGCTGAATATCTTTCAATAGCAGGTGCAATTTCTGTCCTTGCCATATTTACCATAGTCTCAGCCTCGATAACTACAGTCTTTACATAGTTATCGAGAGTAATCTCGTAACGTGACTTAAGCTCAGCCTCAGAGAAGATGTGCTGATCCACCAGCATCTTCACATTCTTTTGATCCAGCAGATGAGGCAGTGCGTCGGGAGTAGTTCTGTAGTTGAGCAGACCTCTTTCCTCGGTAGCTGCCTTGATCCATGAATCATCATAGCCGTTGCCGTTGAAGATGATATGCTTGTGATCCTTGATAGTCTTACGGATCATCTCATGGAGAGATGTTTCAAAGTCCTCAGCGTTTTCAAGTCTGTCGGCATATATCTTCAGGCTCTCTGCAACCGCACTGTTGAGCATGATGTTTGCGCAGGCAATGCTGTTTGATGAACCAAGCATACGAAACTCAAACTTATTGCCGGTGAATGCAAATGGAGATGTTCTGTTTCTGTCAGTATTGTCACGGTTGAACTTTGGAAGAACATCAACACCGAGCTTCATCTTTGTTTTTGTAGAGCCGTTGTAGGCAACATCCTTTTCGATAGCCTCGATAACTGCGTTCAGCTCATCCCCCAGGAAGATGGAAACTACTGCCGGAGGAGCTTCGTTAGCACCGAGTCTGTGGTCGTTTCCTGCTGTTGCAACCGAAATACGGAGCAAATCCTGATAATCATCAACAGCCTTGATAACTGCACAGAGGAATAGAAGGAACTGCGCATTCTCATAAGGTGTTTCACCCGGAGACAGCAGATTTACTCCTGTATCGGTTGCAATGGACCAGTTGTTGTGCTTGCCGCTTCCGTTTACTCCTGCAAAGGGCTTCTCGTGGAGCAGACAAACAAGTCCATGCTTTGATGCAACCTTCTGCATAATTTCCATTGTCAGCTGATTATGATCGGTTGCTATATTGGTAGTTGAGTATATCGGAGCCAGCTCGTGCTGTGCAGGAGCAACTTCGTTATGCTCAGTTTTAGCGAGAATTCCAAGCTTCCACAGTTCTTCGTTCAGATCCTTCATGTAAGCCTCAACTCTTGGCTTGATAACGCCAAAGTAGTGATCCTCCATCTCCTGTCCCTTGGGAGGCTTTGCACCAAATAGTGTACGTCCTGTAAAGCGGATATCACGACGTTTTTCGTACATATCCTTATCAATAAGGAAGTATTCCTGCTCAGGACCTACTGAGGTGCGAACGCACTTGACAGAATCGTTTCCAAACAGCTTAAGAATACGTATCGCCTGCTTGCTGAGAGCTTCCATAGAACGAAGCAGAGGAGTCTTTTTGTCGAGAGCCTCACCGCCGTATGAACAGAACGCTGTAGGGATACAGAGCGTATTGCCCTTAATAAATGCATAAGATGTAGGATCCCATGCTGTATAGCCTCTTGCCTCAAATGTAGCTCTAAGGCCGCCTGACGGGAAAGATGATGCATCCGGTTCGCCCTTGATTAGTTCCTTGCCGGAGAATTCCATAATTACGCCGCCGTCTGGTGAAGGTGCGATAAAACTGTCGTGCTTTTCGGCAGTGATACCGGTCATCGGCTGAAACCAGTGAGTATAGTGAGTTGCACCGTGAGCTACTGCCCAATCCTTCATTGCCGTTGCAACCGCATTGGCAACACCGATATTCAGCTCAGCGCCCTCGTCAATGGTCTTCTTCAGTGAACAATAAACATCAGCAGATAAAGTTGCCTTCATCACTCTGTCATCGAACACCAGACTTCCAAAATATTCTGGTACTGTTTGCATAAATGATCTCTCCTTTTTACTTATTAAAAAAGGCAAAGGCATCTCAGATGTATGAAAATACACACCTAAGACACCTTTGCCTTATTTATTATATTATTATGTACCTATTCTTTGCTTCATTCATATACGCCGTTGCATACGAATGAAAGACAGCTGCCGTCATTGGCAGACCATAAAGAAAAGGCAAAGAATCCTTAAAGTTTAACCTCAAGACGCCTTTGCCTTTCCTCTGTTTAGCATTATACACCCTCAAACCCGATTTGTCAACCCCTTTTTCTAATTTTTCTAAAAAATAAAAATCTCAAATTTATACTTGACAAAAAAAGATTTTTGTTGTATAATACTTAACAATGAGCAAAGGCGTTCATTTCATGCAGTATTTTCTGTCATGAAGTGGGCGCCTTTCTTTTTATAATCTCCGAAAGGAAGGGAATATGTAATGAAATTAGAAGGCCAGGTGAGAATCCCCTCCGGATGCGCAATTGCTGCTGTTATTTCTAAAGAAGGCAGCAGGATGTCCGGCGAGATGATTACTAACGCTATGAAACCCATGCACGACCGCTCCAACGGCTTGGGCGGCGGATTTGCAGGATATGGCATCTATCCGGAGTATAAGGATTTTTATGCAATGCATTTCTTCTTCAACGACCGAGCTGCACGCAAGGATTGTGAGGTATTCTTAAAGGAACGATTCGAGATCGTTCAGTCCGAAAGGATTAAAACAAGAAAGATACCTGCCATCACTGATGAACCGGTCATCTGGAGATACTTCCTTTCTCCTTTGAAATCCGTTCTGACTTCCATGCAGATGGACGAAAAGGAATTCGTTGCCAATACTATAGTTAAGATAAACACTGAGTTTAAAGGCTCATATGTTTTCTCCAGCGGCAAGAACATGGGCGCTTTCAAGGCTGTAGGTTTCCCGGAGGATGTTGGTGAATTCTACCGTCTGGAGGAATATGAGGGCTATTCCTGGACTGCTCACGGACGTTATCCCACGAATACTCCCGGCTGGTGGGGCGGCGCTCATCCCTTTACTATCCTTGATTATTCTATAGTACATAACGGCGAGATATCCTCCTACGACGCTAACCGCCGCTTTATTGAGATGTTTGGGTATAAATGCAACCTCCAGACTGATACAGAGGTCATCGCATATATTATGGACTATCTGCTGAGAGTGCAGAAGCTTACTCTTGAAGAGGCTGCCGAAGTTATTGCTGCTCCCTTCTGGAGCACTATCGCTGATAAGAGCGAAAGCGAACGCAAAAAGCTCACATATCTGAGAACTGTATATTCAAGCCTCCTGATAACAGGTCCGTTCTCTATCGTATTCGGCTTCAACGGCGGACTTATGGCTCTTAACGACCGGCTCAAGCTTCGTTCAATGGTAGTTGGCGAAAAGAACGACAAGGTGTTCATCGCCAGTGAGGAGGCTGCTATCAGAGTTATGGAGCCTGATGTTTCTAAGATATATGCTCCCGCAGGCGGCGAGCCTGTAATTGTAAGATTAAAGGAGGGTACATTCTGATGAGTGTAGAATTTGTAAATCCCGAATTTGAAGTTATAAGAAATGATAACCGCTGCATCGCCTGCAGAGTCTGTGAACGCCAGTGTGCAAATGAAGTGCACCTGTTCGACCCGGACAGAGGCATCATTTTAAGTGATGAATCAAAATGTGTAAACTGTCAGCGCTGTGTTTCTCTTTGTCCCACAAGAGCACTCAAGATTGTAAAGAATGAGTGCCGTCTCCGTGAGAACGCTAACTGGAGCGACAGTACTATTAAAGAAATATATAAGCAGGCAAACAGCGGCGGCGTTCTTCTTTCATCAATGGGCAACCCCAATCCCCTGCCCGTTTACTGGGATAAAATACTTATCAATGCGTCTCAGGTAACAAATCCGTCCATCGACCCTCTGAGAGAGCCTATGGAGACTAAGGTGTTCCTCGGCAAAAAGCCCGATAAGATCACCAGAAATGAGGACGGCTCACTGAACTGTGAGCTTCTGACTCAGCTGGAGCTATCAATGCCTGTGATGTTCTCCGCCATGAGCTACGGCTCTATCAGCTACAACGCCCATGCATCCCTTGCGAGAGCATCAAAGGAACTGGGGATTTTCTACAACACCGGTGAAGGCGGTCTTCACGAGGACTTCTACTGCTACGGTGAAAACACTATCGTTCAGGTCGCATCAGGACGTTTTGGCGTTTACGAGGACTATCTGGAAGCAGGTGCTGCTGTTGAGATAAAGATGGGTCAGGGCGCTAAGCCCGGTATCGGCGGACATCTGCCCGGTGCTAAGATAGTCGGCGATGTATCACGCACAAGAATGATACCCGAAGGCTCCGACGCTATCTCTCCTGCTCCTCATCACGACATCTATTCCATCGAGGACCTGCGCCAGCTGGTATTCTCGCTTAAAGAGGCTACCGAATATAAAAAGCCTATCATCGTAAAGGTTGCAGCCGTTCACAACATCGCCGCCATTGCAAGCGGTATCGCACGAAGCGGCGCTGATATCATTGCTATCGACGGCTTCAGAGGCGGTACGGGCGCTGCTCCCACAAGGATACGTGACAACGTTGGTATACCGATCGAGCTTGCTCTTGCGTCGGTTGATCAGCGTCTCCGTGATGAGGGAATAAGAAATAATGTATCTCTTGTTGTAGGCGGCAGTATCAGAAGTGCGTCCGACGTGGTAAAGGCTATTGCCCTTGGCGCAGATGCCTGCTATATTGCAACTGCTGCCGTACTCGCACTTGGATGTCATCTTTGCCGTACCTGCCAGACCGGCAAGTGCAACTGGGGTATCGCAACTCAGCGTCCTGAGCTTGTAAAGCGGCTCAATCCTGATATGGGTGCTGAACGTCTTGTAAATCTTATGACCGCATGGCAGCATGAGATCAAGGAGCTTATGGGAGGTATGGGTATAAACTCTATCGAATCTCTAAGAGGCAACAGACTTATGCTCCGTGGTATTGGTCTTACGGAAAAAGAACTCGAAATACTCGGAATCTCTCATGCCGGAGAATAAGGAGGCTTACATATGAAAAGAGTATATGTAAATGAAGAGTGGTGTCTTGGCTGCCATTTGTGTGAATATAACTGTGCCTTTGCCAATTCCGGTGAGATTGATATGTCTAAGGCTTTAAAGGGAAAGCCTGTTTTCCCGAGAGTGAAAATCGATGGTGACGAACACATCAACTTTGCAGTATCCTGCCGCCATTGCGATGATCCAATCTGTGTAAAGAGCTGTATCTCAGGTGCACTTTCAGTAAACAACGGCGTTATACAGATTGACCACAACAAGTGCGTTAAATGTCTTACCTGCATACTGGTATGTCCATACGGCGCAGTTTCGGAGGGAGAGCACGGCATTGTTCAGAAGTGTGAGCTTTGCGTTGAAAATTCCTGCGGCGAGCCTGCCTGTGTAAAGGGCTGTCCGAACAGAGCGATAGTTTATGAGGAGAGGTGATTTTAGATGAAGCAATATGTAATTATCGGAAACGGCATTGCTGCTGCCGGCTGTATCGAGGGTATCCGCAGCGTTGACGCAGACAGTCAAATCATCGTTGTATCCGAGGAAAAACACCCGGTATACTGTCGTCCTCTCATTTCCTACTACCTGGAGGGCAAGACTGATCTTGAACGTATGAAGTACCGCAGCAACGACTGCTACGAAAAGATGAACTGTGACGTTATATACGGCAGAAAGGCCGTTAAGCTCGACAAGGACGAAAAGTCAGTCGTTCTGGACGACGGCACATCTATCCCCTACAATGCAGTATGTGTTGCTGCAGGCTCCTCACCGTTTGTGCCGCCCTTTGCAGGTATTGATACGGTTAAAAAGAAATTCTCATTCATGACTATCGACGATACACTTGCTCTTGAGAGCGCAATAAATAAAAAGTCAAAGGTACTTATCATAGGTGCTGGTCTTATTGGTCTAAATTGTGCCGAGGGTCTTAAGGACAGAGTTGCAGACATCACCGTATGCGATCTGGCAGACAGAGTCCTTTCAAGTATACTTGATAATGAGTGCGCTAAACTCATGCAGGACAGAATAGAGGAAAACGGAATTTCCTTCATGCTCAGCGACAGCGTTGAACGCTTCGATGGAAATACCGCCTACATGAAAAGCGGCAAGACTGTTTCCTTTGATGTGCTCGTTCTGGCTGTGGGCGTACGTGCAAATACAGCTCTTGTAAAAGACGCTGAGGGAAGTGTAAACCGTGGTATAATCGTAAATACCAAAATGCAGACATCCATCAAAAATGTATATGCAGCAGGCGACTGCACCGAGGGTCACGACATCACCTTTGGTCAGAAACGAGTTATAGCCATCCTGCCAAACGCTTATATGCAGGGCAAATGTGCTGGTATAAATATGGCTGGCGGAAAGGCTGTATTCGACAACGCTATCCCCATGAACTCTATTGGATTCTTTGGTCTGCACGCTATGACTGCCGGCACATATTACGGCGAAGCTGAAGGCGGAGAAATGTATGAGGAAAAATCCAAAGGCACTCTCAAAAGAATGTTTACACGCAACGGTCTGCTTACCGGCTATATCATGATCGGCAAAACCGAAAGAGCCGGAATCTATACATCACTTATCCGTGAACAGACAAAGCTTGATACTATTAACTTTGATCTGCTGAAACAAGTCCCTACCTTCTCAGCATTTTCAAGCGAGGAGCGTAAAAAGAAGTTCGGAGGTGCGTTATAAATATGTTTATTGATGTTAGCGATCTTGATTATAAAGAACTAAACGATTCCATACGTGATTCAATCGACTGCACTCTTACAAACTGCTGCGGTCAGAGGTTTATTGCGGCAGGTATGTCAAACAAGTCCATTACTATAAATGGCGTACCCGGCAATGCGCTGGGTGCGTACCTGAACGGGGCTACTATCACTGTAAATGCCAACGCTCAGGATGCTGTAGGCGATACCATGAACGACGGCACTATCATAATCCACGGAAGCATAGGTGACGCTGCCGGCTATGCTATGCGAGGCGGCAAAATGTTCATCCGTGACAACGCAGGCTACCGTGCAGGCATTCACATGAAGCAGTATAAGGAAAAAATCCCGCTGATCGTTATCGGCGGCACAGCAGGCAGTTTCCTGGGTGAATATCAGGCAGGAGGCGTTATCGTTGTACTGGGTCTTGGCACCCAATCGCAGCATATCGTAGGCAACTTCCCATGTACCGGTATGCACGGCGGAAAAATGTTCCTTAGAGGAAACTGCAACAATATTAAATTTCCTCGTCAGGTATCCGCAAAGCCGGCTAACACTGACGATCTTGCTGAAATAAGAAAATATGTTTCGGAATACTGCGAGCTGTTTGGATGCAATGCTAACGAGATCATGGATTCTCCTTTCACAGTTGTTACTCCCGATAGTAAAAATCCATACAAGCAAATGTATGTAGCAAACTGAAAGAAGGTTAGATATGAAATACTCACAAGAAGAAGTCAAGCAGTTTATTCAGGAGGAAGATGTAAAATTCATACGACTTGCTTTCTTTGATGTGTTCGGCAGACAGAAGAATATTTCAATTATGTCCGAGGAACTTCCTCGTGCATTTAAAGAGGGTATAGCCATAGACGGTTCAGCAATAACAGGTTTCGGAGATGAAACACATTCCGACCTGCTTTTGCATCCCGACCCTGGAACTATCACAACACTTCCCTGGCGTCCCGAGCACGGCAGAGTTGTCAGAATGTTCTGCAATATAACACATCCCGACGGCAGTACGTTTGAATGCGATACAAGAAATCTCCTGAAAAAAGCTATACAGGATGCGGAAAATGAAGGTCTTAGATTCTATTTTGGCGCAGAACAGGAGTTCTACCTCTTCAAGTTGGACGACATGGGCGAACCAACAAAAATACCATACGACAACGCCGGCTATATGGATATAGCTCCTGAGGACAAGGGCGAAAATATCCGCCGTGAGATCTGCCTCAGGCTCGAGCAGATGGGCATAAGACCCGAAAGCTCTCATCATGAAGAAGGTCCCGGTCAGAATGAAATCGACTTCCGCTACTCCGATCCTCTCACGGCTGCTGACAATGCTGTTACATTTCAGAACATTGTAAGGATCGTTGCAAGCGCAAACGGTCTGTATGCAGATTTCACGCCAAAGCCTCTGTCCGATAACCCCGGCAACGGATTCCATATAAATATATCAGTAAAGTCAGATGACGAGAAGGATTATCTCTATGATATAATTGCCGGCATCCTCGACAAAGCCCCTGAAATGACGGCTTTCCTCAACCCTACGGAAAATTCATATAAACGCTTGGGATACAACAAGGCTCCCGGCTTTGTATCGTGGTCAGGAGAAAACCGCTCACAGCTTGTAAGAGTTCCCGCTGCAGGTGGTGAATACAGACGTCTCGAGGTACGTTCTCCCGACCCTACTGCAAATCCATATCTTGCATTTACACTGCTGATCTATGCTGCTATCTACGGTATCAAAAACAAGCCTGAGCTTCCAAAAGCGGCTGATCTAAACTTTTACAAGGCAGATGCTCAAACTCTTTCTGAATTCACGCCTCTGCCATGCAATCGCAAGTCTGCCAGCAAAATAGCTATGAACAGTAATTTTATAAAGAGCCATATTCCTGCTGCAGTGCTGAATATCTACTGCAAAGAGTAAACTATCATAACCATTTCCTACTTAAAAAATAAAGGAGGGAGGATTATGAGTTTAAAAGAACAAATTTACAGCGTTCTTATTGTATCTGCCTCTGACAGCTTCAATGCAGCATTAACAGACATACTTCCGGAAGCTAAATACTATCCTATCATTAAAGCATCAAGTGCAAGTGAGGCAAATCGTGCACGTGCGGAAAGAGCTTTTGACCTGATACTGATCAATTCGCCTCTCCCGGACGATTCGGGCGTACATCTGGCTATTGACGCCTGCTGTATGAGTACATCAGCCGTGTTACTTATTGTACGGAGCGATATACATGATGAAGTTTACGACAAAGTATCGCCATACGGTGTATTTACTCTGCCAAAACCCATAGCCAAAGCCAGCATGATCCAGGCGCTCAGATGGATGGTGTCGGCAAGAGCAAGACTCTCTAAATCGGAAAAGAAAACTCTTACGCTTGAAGAAAAGATGGAGGAAATCCGTCTTGTCAACAGAGCAAAGCTTCTGCTTATTTCAAAGCTTAATATGAGTGAACCCGATGCTCATCACTTTTTGCAGCAGCAGGCTATGAATAAATGTATTTCACGAAAAGAAGTCGCTGAAAATATAATTCTCACTTACTCATGATTATTTCTGGAGTTGATCCATAATAAAATAATCTGCAATCAAAAAAATACGCTCCGCTTAAAGCAAGAGGAGCATATTAGTCTATAAAACAACCGGCAGGAAAAAAGCCTGCCGGTTTTGTATTATCGCTTTTTAAATTTTCCGAATTTAAACAGGAAGATAGCTGCCACCGCTGTTGCAGCGATCGATAAAACCGTGGGAAACAGCGTATACTTAGAAAACGGAAGATCTGTCGTATTCATGCCGTAAAAGCTGAACACCATAGTCGGAATAGCCAATATAATGGTAACTGTAGTCAGCCGCCACATAACGAAGTTCAGATTGTTGGAAATAACTGAACCGCACGCCTCGACCATACCGGCAAGGATTCCGGAGTAGATGCTTGCCATCTCCTGAGCCTGCTTAAGCTCAATGAGAACGTCCTCTAGCAGATCCTGATCCTCCTCATAAAGCTTTATAACTCTTCCACGGAGAATTTTATTTACTGTAAGGTCGTTTGATTTAAGTGACGTTGTAAAGTATACCAGCGACTTTTCAAGCTCCATCATCTGTATGAGCTGCTGATTCTTTACCGCTCCGTGGAGCTGCCGCTCAAGCACGTCGGAGGTCTTGTCGATCTGTTTGAGGTATACAAGATATACAGATGTGATATGCATCATAAGTCTTAATACAAACTGTGTTCTGTAGCCTGTCTGGAGATTTCTTAGTCTGCCTGCGATAACATCTTCGATTATCTTGCTGTCTCTTAGCGAGATGGTGAACACGTGCTCACCGGTGATAATAATGCCCAGCGGCATTGTGTAGAAACGGATCGTTTCATTCTTTGTTATCTCCGATACGGCAGTATCCACAATTATGAGGGTCTGATCCTCCTCCTGTTCCACACGTGAAGATTCCTCCTCGTCCAATGAGGACTTCAAAAAGCCGCTGTCGATACCATAGTCCTCGATCAGCATTTTCATTTCCTTTGCAGTAGGGTCAACTACAGATACCCAGCAACCCGGCTCCATTTTGTCCAGCTCCCTGAGTTTGCCGCTCTCTGTCTTGTAATATTCTATCACGGTTACTTCCTTTCCGTAAAGGCAGCAACCGTCAGGCACACCTTGCCCGCTGCCTTTACTATTTTAGTCGTGCCCACTGTTTCCAGTGCGGCATTCCTGCATTATTCATATTTTCCGCAGGATACGGGTCAGCGTTCATAATGTACCTCCAATTCAAGATTTGCGTTTTTTGACGTTCTTTATATTATATCAAATTTCGGATTCGGTTGCAATAGAAAAAATGAAAACTTTTACTTTTCTTCTTTTTCATTCTCATCTCTCAGGCGTTCTTTAAGTCCTTCGAATATGACGTTTTTAGCCCACACAGCCTGTTCCTTAGTTGCCGGCTCGATCCCCTTGAGTGGATAGTCCATACCAAGCTGCTCATACTTTACAACTCCCATTGTATGATAAGGCAGCACATCAAGTGCCTTTAGGTTTGTAAGTCCGCCCAGGAAATAACCCAGATCATGCAGATGCTTCTCAACAAGAGTGACACCCGGAACTACAACGTGGCGGATCCACACGTCCTTATCAATATCCCTTAAATACTCAGCAAATTTCAAGATATTCTTATTTGACTGAGCAGTGAGCTTCTTGTGCTCCTCGTCATCAATATGCTTTATATCCAGCATTACGAGGTCGGTATACTTCATAAGCTCGTCGAACTCAGCACGCTTTTTATCTGTAAACGTTATGCCTGATGTGTCTATGCAGGTATGCACGCCTCGCTTTTTAGCTTCTTTGAACAGTTCCGTCACAAACTCCATCTGAAGCAGCGGTTCGCCGCCTGTTACAGTAATGCCACCGCTTTTCAAGAATTCCTTAAGTCCCTCGTACTCCTCCATGAGGGAATCAACTGTGCGTTTTTCGCCGGTACACGGCTTCCAGGTATCGGGATTGTGGCAATACTGACAGCGCATAGGACATCCCTGAAAGAATATTACAAATCTTATACCAGGACCGTCTACTGTACCGAAACTTTCTGTTGAATGAATATAGCCTTCCATATTTTACCTCCAAAAATAAATGCGGACGTACTATAAAAGCACGCCCGCACAAATTCACACCTTCTTCAATGAACGAAATCCAGCACTAAATTAGAGAGCAGCGTGGAATGTTCTGGAGATAACGTCATCCTGCTGTTCCTTAGTCAGCTTGATGAAGTTTACAGCATAACCGCTTACACGGATTGTCAGCTGAGGATACTTTTCCGGATGCTGCTGAGCGTCCAGCAGCATATCTCTATTCAGAACGTTTACGTTCAGGTGATGGCCGCCCTTTTCAGCGTAGCCGTCAAGAAGCTCAACCAGGTTATCAATCTGCTTTTCGTTTGCCATAATAAATTCCTCCTTGAAAAATCATTTTAATCTTCTTCCAAAAATTCAGTGGGCTGGCAACACGCCATATTACCCTTGGAGCAGTCCATGCTCCTGTAGGTGTCCACCTTAAGACCGCCGTTTTCGAGATCCTCAGGTGTCACTGTTACATGTCCTGTACCGGACGCCATAAGGCGTTCGATCATCTCTACGATGTCATCTTCCTGCTGTCTTTCCTCGGGTTCGAAAGCCATATCCTGCCTCACCTCTTTTCATGCAGCTACTTAATCCTTCATAGCCTCCTTGATGGACTCGATGTCGATATCGCCAGCGAATACGCCGCTATCCTTACCGAGAGCATCGGGGATAATTGTGAATGTATTTGAAATACCATCCTGTGCGTTGATGAATGGCAGCTTAGCTACTGAAGACATAGATGCAGCAGCACCGTGAGTATCTCTGCCGTGCATCGGGTTTGCACCAGGAGCAAGAGGCTCACCCATCTTACGACCGTCAGGTGTATTACCTGTCTTCTTACCGTAAACCACGTTAGATGTGATTGTCAGGATAGATGTTGTCGGGAAACCATTTCTGTAGCAGTGATTGCTGCGAACCATATCCATGAATCTATTCAGGATATCAACAGCGATCTCGTCAACACGGTCATCGTTATTGCCGTACTTCGGGAATTCACCTTCAACCTCGAAGTCAACTACTACGCCGTATTCGTCACGAATACACTTAACCTTTGCATACTTGATAGCAGACAGTGAGTCAGCAACTACCGACAGACCAGCGATACCTGTAGCGAAGTAACGCTTTACATCTCTGTCGTGGAGAGCCATCTGGAGAGCCTCGTAGCAATACTTATCGTGCATATAATGTATGCAGTTCAGCGTATTTACATACAGATTAGCCAGCCACTGCATCATATCCAGGTACTTATCCATTACGTCATCGTAATCGAGATAGTCGCCCTCAACAGGTCTGTACTTAGGACCAACCTGATTGTGCTTACCGGTCTTCTTGTCGATTCTCTCATCAACACCGCCGTTGATAGCATACAGCAGGCACTTAGCCAGGTTAGCACGAGCGCCGAAGAACTGCATTTCCTTACCAACTCTCATGGAGGATACGCAGCAAGCGATAGCGTAGTCATCGCCGTGAGTAACTCTCATCATATCGTCGTTCTCATACTGGAATGAAGATGTGTTGATAGAGAGCTTTGCGCAGTATCTCTTGAAAGCTGTAGGCAGTCTCTTTGACCACAGTACAGTCAGGTTAGGCTCTGGAGCTGTGCCCAGATTTTCGAGTGTATGCAGGTAACGGAAGGTTGTCTTTGTAACCAGTGTTCTGCCGTCAACGCCCATACCGCCCAGTGACTCAGTTACCCACTGCGGGTCGCCGGAGAACAGTGCGTTGTACTCAGGAGTTCTTGCAAACTTTACCATACGGAGCTTCATGATGAAGTGGTCGATATATTCCTGAGCCTGTTCCTCTGTGAGAATACCCTTATCCATATCTCTCTTGATATAGATATCAATAAAGGTTGCAGTACGGCCCATACTCATAGCAGCGCCGTTCTGATCCTTAACTGCGCCCAGGTATGCGAAGTATGTCCACTGGATAGCCTCATGAGCATTGGAAGCCGGCTGGGAAATATCATAACCGTACTTAGCAGCCATGTTCTTGAGAGCCTTGAGAGCCTTGATCTGCTCAGCGATTTCCTCACGAAGACGGATCTTTTCCTCAGTCATTGTTCCATATACGGAAGCCTTCTGAGCCATCTTATCTTCGATCAGCTTATCTACACCGTAAAGAGCAACTCTTCTGTAGTCGCCGATGATTCTGCCTCTGCCGTAAGCATCGGGCAGACCGGTGATAATTGCGTTATGGCGAGCAGACAGCATTTCGGGAGTATATACATCAAAAACGCCTTCGTTGTGTGTCTTGCGGTACTTTGTGAAGATCTCGGTGATCTCGGGATCAACTTCATAGCCATAAGCCTTGCAAGCTCCCTCTGCCATACGAATACCGCCGAAAGGCTGGAGCGAACGCTTCAGAGGCTTATCTGTCTGGAAACCTACGATTTTCTCCATATCCTTGTTGAGATAGCCGGCCTCATGAGAATCAACAGTAGATACGATTTTTGTATCCATATCGATAACTCCGCCATTTTCTCTCTCCTGCTTGAACAGATCCAGAACCTGTTCCCAGAGCTTTGTTGTAGCTTCTGTAGGTCCTGCCAGGAAGCTTTCATCACCTTCATAAGGTGTGTAGTTCTTCTGAATAAAGTCACGAACATCAATCATAGATGTCCATATACCTTCGTTAAATCCTTCCCATTCCTTGGGCATTACGTGTGCCATTGCAATCTCTCCTTTGCATTTTCTGCAAATTTTTTTACTTCAGGAACTGTCTGCACCCTTTCATTCAGGGTTCAGAGCCTTTCCTTTTGTCCATAATTATAATATCACATCTGACCATTGATGTCAATAGATTTTTTGGTATTCCGTTTATTTTTTTAAGATTAACAGCCTTTTTACTTTATTTCATTCAAAAAGCTTATTGCGACTTAATATTATTAAGAATCGACCTTTAATATCCACTATATTTTGTACACATCAGAGCCGCCGTATACCAAACTTACATTATTTTTCAGTTTAATTTTATTGCTATATCAAATTTTTGAAAATAAAATAGAGCCTGTCCAAACAGACAGACTCTATTATAAATCATTTGATTAAAGCTTATGCAAGCTCAGCGAAGTACTTAATTGTACGAACCATCTGGCTTGTGTAGCTGTTCTCGTTATCGTACCAGGAAACAACCTGTACTTCATAAAGATCATCAGCGATCTGAGCTACCATTGTCTGAGTAGCGTCGAACAGAGAACCGTACTTCATACCGATAACGTCGGAAGAAACGATCTGCTCTTCTGTGTAGCCATATGACTCAGTAGCAGCAGCCTTCATAGCAGCATTGATGCCTTCCTTAGTTACGTTTGTACCCTTTACAACAGCTGTAAGGATAGTTGTAGAACCTGTCGGAACCGGAACTCTCTGTGCAGAGCCGATCAGCTTGCCGTTCAGCTCAGGGATTACCAGGCCGATAGCCTTAGCAGCACCTGTGGAGTTAGGAACGATGTTAGCTGCGCCAGCTCTTGCTCTTCTCAGGTCGCCCTTTCTGTGAGGACCGTCGAGGATCATCTGGTCGCCTGTATAAGCGTGGATTGTGCTCATGATACCGCTCTGGATCGGAGCATAATCGTTCAGTGCCTTAGCCATAGGAGCCAGGCAGTTTGTTGTACAAGAAGCTGCAGAAATGATCTTGTCATCAGCAGTCAGAGTGTTGTGGTTTACGTTGTAAACGATTGTAGGCAGATCGTTGCCAGCAGGAGCAGAAATAACAACCTTCTTAGCACCTGCATCAATGTGAGCCTGAGACTTAGCCTTTGATACATAGAAGCCAGTGCACTCCAGAACTACATCTACGCCGATCTCGCCCCAAGGAAGCTCAGCAGCGTTAGCCTTTGCATAGATCTTAAGGGTCTTGCCGTCTACAGTGATAGTACCAGCTTCGTCATCAGCCTCTACAGTGTGAAGATTCTCACCGATCTTGCCGCAGTAGCCGCCCTGTGCTGTATCATACTTCAGCAGGTGTGCGAGCATGGAAGGCTTTGTAAGGTCGTTGATAGCAACTACCTCATAACCCTCTGCACCGAACATCTGACGGAATGCAAGACGACCGATACGGCCGAAACCATTAATAGCAACTTTAACTGACATTGGAATTACCTCCTAAATTTTTATATTTCTATTGTACACCAATTCAGATAAAAATTCAAGCACTTTCATAAAAAAAGGGTATATTCAATATACAAGTTCTATGTTTTTCTCTTTTTTTGTAGAAATTGTTTCTATTAAATTGTACAGTATATACAAATATCGCTTTTTTCGATTAATATTCTTCATTTTCTCTTTTTTTTTCTCTAAATATATTATATAATTATTACATAGAATATACCTGTGAAAGGAGGCACACTGCTATGACGGATAATTTATCAGACTTTTTCATGTCTGCTTATGAGAACGATTCAGCTTGTGTCATCATATTCGACAGAGAGCTCAGGCTTATCTGGCACAATGATAAGCCAGCACCTTTCGACATAAACTCCTCGCTTAAAGAAACTCTCAAACTCCAGACATCACCCACTCCTCAAAGCGGTGACTATTCATTTATCTGCGATGGTATCATATATGACTACCACCTTACCGCAGCAAAGGAATATTACATCATATCAATATGTACAACACCCTCTGCCATGCGAAATCTCGACAAAGAGCCGATACGTCAGCAGCTGGAAAACACCATTTCCTCAGCACGCAGCAATATCATGAGCATAGCTGCATCCGCATCTGAGCTCAACGATTACTTTGAAGAATTCGGCGCCGACGAAAATTGTATGAAGCTCCTTAACGAGCAAATCAATATGATAATGGGAAACTGCGCCAGAATGCTTAAAAAGCAGCTCTCGTTACAAGAACTGCTTAAATACTACGACCCTTATGAGACAGAACCTGTTTGCGTGGACTCCAGCAGCATTATAGAGAATTTCACCAGATGCTGTCAGTATGTACTCGGTCCAAGGAATCAAATTCAGGCTGTATGTGAAACTCAGGATATCCTGCCGCTTGCTATAAATCCGCAAAGGCTTGAATTTCTTCTGATGTGCGTGCTGCTCACTCTGCATGACTTCGGTGATCAGATACACCAGATAAAACTGTCGGCACAAAGAATTCTGGATGAGATAAACATAAACTTCACATTGATCCCCACCGGTGATCAAGACACTTCAGGAAGACTGCTCAGCAAGAGTGTTCCTCTTCACAAGAACGCTCCTCAGTATGAGCTTGAAAAGCTCATCATAAAACGCTGTCTTGAAAAGTATGAGGGAACTATGATAGAATCAGTGCAGAATGGTTTTAGAATTATTTCCCTTCGTTTTCCGGCGGCAGATGATGATGCTCCATCCTCTCTTAAATCAGATTCAAGAGACTTATGGAGTCAGCTGCCTGTAACTCCGTATCATGCCATGCTTTCGGAAATATCAGATTTCAGATATTTCTGAGCTTACACCTTATACTAAAAAAGGAGGCACCTACGCCTCCTTTTTCTTTTACACGTTAAATCTGAACAGAACTATATCTCCGTCCTGCATTACATATTCCTTACCCTCAAGGCGGACAACACCCTTTTCCTTAGCAGCAGCCATTGAGCCACATTCCATCAGGTCGTCAAAGGATATCACCTCAGCACGTATAAAGCCCTTTTCAAAGTCGGTATGTATCTTACCGGCAGCCTGCGGAGCTTTTGTGCCTCTTGTGATAGTCCACGCCCTTACCTCCTGAACGCCTGCCGTCAGGTAGGAGATAAGTCCAAGGAGACTATATCCCTCTCTGATAATTCTGTTCAAACCGGATTCCTCCAGATTCATCTCAGCCAGGAACATTGCCTTATCCTCGTCATCCATATCGGAGATCTCAGCCTCTATCTGGGCGCATATGGGAAGCACAGCAGCCTTTTCCTCCTGAGCAATTGCACAAACTGTCTTATAGTGAGGATTTTGGTCTATTCCACCAGTAAAGTCAGCCTCGCTCAAGTTAGCCGCATATATAACAGGCTTTGCAGAAAGCAGCGGAGTTTCCTTTATCCAAGCTCTCTCCTCGCCGGTGAAGTCAAAACCTCTTGCGGACTTGCCGTCTTCCAGATAGGCTTTCAGTCTCTCCAGAAAGTCCAGCTGTCCCTGGAGCTTCTTGTCGCCCTTAAGAGCCTTTTTAGTACGCTCAATGCGGCGTGCAACCACATCAATATCGGAGAAGATAAGTTCCAGATTGATAGTCTCGATATCTCTTGCGGGATTGATATTACCGTCGACATGGATAATATTCACATCTTCAAAGCAGCGTACAACGTGCACTATAGCGTCCACCTCACGAATATCCGCAAGGAATTTATTACCCAGACCCTCGCCCTTTGAAGCGCCCTTTACAAGACCTGCAATATCCACAAACTCCAGAGTTGCCGGAGTAAACTTATCAGGCTTATACATCTCTGCCAGCTTATCCAGACGTGAATCCGGAACAGAGACTATACCAATATTCTTTTCGATCGTGCAGAAAGGATAATTCGCAGATTCTGCACCTGCATTTGTAAGAGCATTAAAAAGCGTACTCTTTCCCACATTGGGAAGTCCGACCATACCCAGCTTCATAAAAGCACCATCCTTATTTTTTCCGGCATGAGCCGGTTTATTTCGCATACCTTAATATTATAGCGTGTTTAGACCGTTATGTCAAGCACGGCACACAAAAAGGCTGTACACACCTGAGTGCATACAGCCTTTGATTTTTAAATTTATGCTGTCAGGTTAGCCGTCTTAGCCGAACCCATGATAGCCTTTGCAAGAGAAATAGCATCAGTCATTGAAACATTGCCGTCGTCGTCGTAATCGCAGACTACATCCTGCGCTTCATTCTTATCGGATGCGGCAGATGTTATATATCTTACCGTAGCAAGAACGTCACTGCCGTTTACCTTGCCGTTGAGCGAAGCATCACCGGTGTAATAGGTCGTAACATTCATGTCGATAACATCATATTCAGTAGTACCAAGACCATAATAGAATACCTTGAAGTTACACTCATATTCGCCTCTGATCTCATATCCGACAGTTGCGGTCTGATCTTCACCGATAGTTCTTTTCCACTCCTCAGCAACATCGCCAGCATAGATACCGCCTGTTACTGTATAACCAGGAATGCCCTTCAGAGTAACATTGACATAGCACTTTTCTATCATATCGACTTGATTATCAGCGTCAACTTCAACCTCAGTAAATGTCAGATCAGACTCAAAAGGAGTTGTAGTTGTTGTTACAGGAGCTTCATCATATATAAGAACTACCTGCTGAATAGTAACATATTTAGCCTTGGGATAGTAAACAGAAGCCTTCATAGTTGTTTCAACTTCCGACGGAACATCTGCTGTATAGGAGACGATCTTATTTGTAGGAATATCTACTTCGGCCTGATGATCAAAGTATTTACTCAATGTATCACTCCATGCACCATATGAAACCGTTGCTATTGCATCACCTGTTGAAGAAACCTTGAATACGAATCTCACCTGATCTGCACCCTTTGGGTCGAACTCAACATAGGCATTACCCTCTTCATCCTTTTCCTGAGTGAAATCAATAGCAGTTTCCAGAGTTACGGAAGTAGTGGGCACTGTGGTAGTAGTTGTTGCTGCAATTGTAGTAGTTGTTGTTGTCGTTGTTGTTTCAGCCTTGCTTGTAGTAGTTGTTGTGGTAGTTGTTGTATCCTCCACGCTTGCGGTAGTTGTGGTAGTTGTTGTGTCCTCCACGCTTGCAGTAGTTGTGGTGGTTGTTGTATCATCACCGCTTACGGTAGTTGTGGCAGTAGTTGTTGTAGTCTCATCACCGGAAGCGGTTGTTGTTGTAGTTGTGGTAGTTGTGGTTTCAGCAGGCTTTTCTCCCACATATATCTCTTGTAAAGTAATATCTGACGTATCTTCAGAAGCTGCCCACCAAACCTGGAACTGACCGCTCATACCTTTATTTTCCATTATTTTTTTTGTTAATGTTGATATCACTGTTTCATCTGTAACTCGATCACCACCCTCACTAAGAGAAACAGTTTCAGGAGCACTAAGATCAACTTCAACAGTATTTTCACCTATACTACTGATATCCCATTTATATTGCAGCCAATACCAGATATCACTGTCATCACTACTTGAAAAACCCACACATCCATTTGCACCGTTTGCTTCTGAATCCAATGTAATTTTTAAAGTACTACCCATAGCAGCATCGCTTGGGAATGTAAATAAAAAATTACCGTTAACATCTGGTCCCGATACTTCTGCAGCTGCATATTCAGTTGTATCAACCGTTGCATCGCCCTCAGCAGCCAGCGCAAGGTAATTCTTTCCCACGCCGGTTCCCACAAAGACTGACGTTGCCGCACAAACCGCTGCTGAAAGCACAGCAACAAATTGCACCCACGGTTTTTTGATTTTCGCATTCATAGTTATTCATCCTTTCAAACATTATTATCGACACTAATACTGCAAAATGCACAATTTGATTTTGGCAGTGTTCTATATTCTTTATTATAAAACGAATTGCATCTATAATGTTGGATTTTTTGTGAACAATATATATAGAAAGATTAAATTTTGAATTTTCTGTAACTCACCATAATCAAAACATGAACTCAGCACTGTTCTACATTCTTAGAGAAAGCTTTTCACGCAGCAAAGAGGGGGTATATCCCATGATTCTCAACACCAACACATACATAAAAGCTCCGGCTGCTACTGCGGTTACAAGGCTTACAGCTGCGCCCATATCCTCAGTCAGCGAGAGCGCAAGCCATGCCGCCGCTCCGCACATGACCGAACTGTAAGCAACCGGCGCTAAACTGCTCCATATCCTGATACTGCCGCAGAGCTGCCGCCTAAGACCCGCTGTACCCATAACAAACATCATTATGTAGCACACACTTGTTGAAATTCCAGCCCCCGTCACCGCAAACAACGGCTGAGGTATAAGCACGATATTAAGTACAAGCTTCACTCCAAGTCCGGCAAGCATCAGCTTTATGGGAAGATCTGCCCTGCCTATAGCCTGCATTATGCTGAACATCGGCGAGACCATGCAAAGTCCTATCATACCTGGCATAAGTGACCTTAGAGCCTCCGCCGCAATTGCTGCCTCATGGCTGTGACTGCTGTATAGCAGTTCCATAACAGGCTCTGCCAGAATATAAAGACCTGCCCCTGCCGGCATGGCTATCAGAGCAGCTGCAAGACTCACTGAGCATACCTGATCCCTGAGCGAGGCAGTTTTCCTGCGTGCCCATGCTCTTGCGGCACACGGCAAAACGCTCCGCCCGAACATATTCGTCACCGACGGCACAAGATTGAATACTGTAAGCGACATTCCCGTAAATGCTCCATACACAAACGCAGGGAATGTATCCTCTCTTGCCATATCTCCAAAGCGTGCTGCAAGGGATTCCATATTCCGTTCCTGTGCATAGCCCAGACAGCGCATAACCGTACACAAATCCACAACCGATGTGAGAGATGTCACCACTGAACCAAGCGCTATTGGCAGCATTGTACGGATAAGACGCCGGGCTATTACTCTCCGTGGCTGAGGCTCTGTTTTTTTAAGTTCCTGCCGCCTTATGCCGTCGCCAAAGGCGTTTCTCAGGAGAAAATAGAGCAGTCCTGCTCCCGTGGATATAGTCACACCTAAAACTGCTGCCGCTGCTGATACAGACAAAATATCTGTCCCCGGCGGAAAGAACTCCAGCACGCTCTCGCTGTTAGCTATCACTGCTCCCGAAAGCCACAACCCTGCCAAAACTTTTACAGCCGCCTCTGCCGCCTGCGACATCGCTGTGGGATACATATTCTGAAGTCCTTCATAATATCCTCTCTCAACGGCACTCATACAGCCTAAAAGTGCAGACGGCGCTATCATCAGAATCGCATACCATGCGCTTTCGTCTCCTGCTGTAAATATGGCAAATGGCTTTGCCGCAAGAAATATTATAAGCGACAAAACTGCTCCCAATGCTGAAAAAAGCAGCCGTGCAGTACTGCGTATACGGCGGACGCTGCTCCAGCAGCCCTTGGCAGCCTCCTCAGCTGTATTCTTTGCCACTGCTGCGGACAGACCTGTCACGGACATCGCATATATCGGCAGAAAAAGTCCGTATGCACAGCTGAAATACCCCATGCCTATGCCGCCAAGCTGATTTGTAAGCGGTATCTTGACAAGTGCGCCCAGAACCTTTGCCGCCGCCGCCGATGCCATCAGTATAAGTGAGCCTTTAAAAAAAGTCTGTTTTTTCAGAATGGATCACTCCTTTTTGACCTGTCCGGTAAAAATTATAATTTTCAGAGGATTTTTCTAAAATTTATGTTGCTACACCGGAAAATATGTGTTATAATAATAGTTACAGGCGCTTACGTGCGCTTAAGTTAACACAGAAAGGACTCTTGAAACAATGAATTTTCAATTCTCTGACAACGTTGCCGCACTCCAGCCGTCGGCAATACGTGAGATTTTAAAGTTTACAGGTATGCCCGGAGTTATTTCATTTGCTGCCGGAAATCCCGCTCCAGAGGCATTCCCTACCGAGACTGTTGCTCAGATCTCTGCTGATCTGCTCCGTGAGGATCCTATCCTTGCCATGCAATACAGCATTACCGAAGGTTATCCGGCACTGAGAAACCTGCTGAAAGAACGTATGACTGCTGAAAAGGCATTCTGCGAAGGCAAGGATGAGCTTATCATCACCTCCGGCGCTCAACAGGCAAATGAGCTTACGTGCAAGGTACTCCTCAATAAGGGCGATACCCTGATATGTGAGGCTCCAAGCTTTATTGGTTCGATCAATGCTTTTAAATCCTATGGCGTAAATCTATTTAGTATTCCTCTTGAAAGCGACGGCATGAATATTGAAGCTCTGGAAGAGGCTCTTAAAACTCAGCCAAACTGCAAAATAATTTATGTTATCCCGAATTTCCAGAATCCCACCGGCGGAGTTATGTCTCTTGAAAAGAGAAAGGCTCTGTATGAGTTAGCCTGTAGGTACGACGTTGTTATCCTCGAGGACAACCCCTATGGAGATCTGCGCTACGACGGTGAAAATGTTCCATCTATAAAGAGTATGGACACAGAAAACCGTGTTGTATACTCCGGTACATTCTCAAAAATACTTGCTCCCGGCTTCAGAGTGGGCTATGTGAGTGGTCCTGCCGAGATAATCTCCAAGATAACTGTATGCAAACAGGTATCAGACGTTCACTCAAACATCTGGGCGCAGGCTGTATGTGAACGCTTTATGCGTATCACAAATATGGATGAGTACCTTGCTAACCTCAGAAATATCTACCGCAGAAAGAGAGATATTATGCTCTCGGAAATGAAAACATCGTTTTCAAAGAAGATATCCTACCAGAAGCCGCAGGGAGGTCTATTCATCTGGTGCACACTTCCGGATGACTGCGATATGAATGCTTTCTGCAAAAAAGCTGTTTCGGAATACAAGATAGCTCTTGTTCCGGGAAATGCTTTCCTTATAAATGAATCAGACAAAACCACATCTTTCCGCATGAACTTCTCAACTCCCACCGACGAGCAGCTTATCGAAGGCACAAGAATACTCGGTGCAATGAGCAAGGAAGTTCTGGGCGAATAACTCTAAAATGAAAGGAATTTTATAAAATGGCAATCAACAGACAAGGCGCTTTCGACAATTATATGGTTACCGCAAAATATCTCTCCACAAGAAATATGGCACTCAATTTCCCGGCTAAGAATCTAGGCAAATTCGGCGCAAACGACATCTATGGACTGGTAATAGATATGCCTATGAGCCCCGTCATTCTCTGCTCAATGAGCGTGTATGCAAACGGTGCGTGCAACCTCCACTTCAACAACGGTATAGAATACACCGGCGCTGCTCTCAGACATCAGACTGTTATCCAGCCTGCACGTACTTTAGTGGCAAATGCCATACATCTAATCGAAAGCGCAAAACCTACTAAAAACTTCCAGCTGCCTATGGGCAGATCTCATTATATATATATCCTCACAAAGAAGGGCGTATATAAGCGTGTGATAGACCCGGCAACCGTTAAGAACGACTCCAAGGAGGCTCTTGGATTCTACGTCCTCTATCAGCAGCTCATGCAAACTATGCACTCCGCTCAGCTCAAAGACCGTGCTGCAGCTGAATCAGCTGAAAAGTGATCTTATTAGGCGATCCCTCGTATTTAAGCGAGGGATTTTCCTGTGTATAAAATATTGATCAAAGGAGACAATACAATGATAAAAAAATTTGGAGCTATTGTAACGGCTGCCGCATTTATGGCTTTGACTTTTCTATGCCCGATCATGGCAAATGCCGACCAGACTTTAAAGGGCGACGCAAACAAAAACGGTTCCGTCGAACTGGACGACGCCTCCGCTGTGCTGGAATTATACGCTAAAATTGCCGCAAATATAGACAGCTCCGGATATAGCAGTGAAGCCGACGTTGATGAGAATGGAGCTATAACTCTTGACGACTCTGCTTATATACTTTCATACTACTCCCGTTCAGCCGCCGGTATGAACGCCGACTGGAACGATATACTCGGTATTGATGAGGGTATCGACGTTACCATAAGCATGGACGGTCTGAACAGTACATACGCTCTCCTGCTGGACGCCCAGACTGGTGAAGTCATTGCCGAGAAAAACGGATATGCTACCGTTTATCCAGCATCCATGACAAAAATCATGACTGCCATCATAACCATTGAAAGCTATGAGGATATAAATACCCCCATCACCATTCCTTATGAAGCTCTGAGTGCCACATGGTCAGGAGGCGGCTCATCTGCCGGATTTTCCTCAGGCGCAAATATAACAGTCCTTGATCTTATCTACGGTATGCTGCTGCCCTCGGGCTGTGAATGCTGCTTTACTGCTGCTTTCGCAATAAGCGGCTCTGAAACTGCTTTTGTAGAACTCATGAACCAAAAAGCAGCTGAGCTTGGCATGACCGGAACTCACTACGCTAACTGCACCGGTCTGCCGAACTCCGACCACTACACCACGCCCTATGATATGACTATCCTTATGCGCTATGCCATACAGAACGACATCTTCCGCATGGTCGATACCTCCCAGAGCTACACCGCTACAAACGGTCTGTACATGAGAAGCACCATGTTCAAGTCACTCATAAACAACTACGGTACTACTGCAGTTACCGGCGGTGAGATACTCGGCGGAAAAACCGGAACTACCAATGCAGCAGGCAGCTGTCTTACAAGCTTTGCCAATATTTATGGCAGAGAATACATACTCTGTACCACAAAAGCGTCCGGCAGCGGCAACAATACCGGCGATGCAAGAAAAGTCTATAATCGCCTTGGCAGTGCGCTGTCTTGATATTTAACTTGACAAACATCTTGTAAGGCTTTATAATAGTAATAATGTAATATTTCACAGGAGGAATCTGTTTTATGGAAGAAACAGCAAAGAAAAAGCTCATATTCAGCGGTATCCAGCCAACTGGTACATTTACCCTCGGAAATTATATCGGCGCTATAAGAAACTGGGGTCCGCTTCAGGATGAATACAACTGCATCTACTGCGTTGTTGATATGCACGCTATCACTGTACGTCAGGAGCCTGCTAAACTCCGACAGAATACGCTCCAGGCATATGCCTTGCTTATGGCTTGCGGCATTAATCTCGATAAGTCCATACTATTTATCCAGAGCCACGTTAAAACTCACGCTGAGCTAAACTGGATACTCGGCTGCAATACTCAGTTCGGTGAGCTTTCCCGTATGACTCAGTTCAAAGATAAGAGTGCACGTCATGCAGATGATGTAAATTCCGGTCTGTTTACATATCCCGTGCTTATGGCGGCTGATATTCTTGCTTATAATGCTGATTTAGTTCCGGTCGGTGCCGACCAGAAGCAGCATCTTGAGCTGGCAAGAAATATCGCTCAAAGATTCAACCAGAAATACGGTGAATTCTTTACCGTTCCTGAGCCGTATATACCGCCCGTTGGCGCAAAGGTAATGTCACTGCAGGATCCAACTAAGAAAATGTCTAAGTCGGACGACAACCCCAACGCTTGCATACTCATTCTGGACGACAAGGATACTATTATCCGCAAGTGCAAGCGGGCCGTTACCGACAGCGACACCGTCGTACGCTACGCTGAAGGCAAGGACGGCATCAATAACCTTATGACCATCTACTCAAGCATCACCGGCAAGGACTACGCCGCTATTGAGGCTGAGTTCGACGGCAAGGGCTACGGCGATTTCAAGCTGGCTGTTGGCGAGTCTATCGCTGATCACCTCAGTCCAATGCAGGAGGAGTTCAAGCGTCTGTACGCCGACAAGGCTTACCTGAAGGAGTGCTACACATCTAACGCCCAGAAGGCGCTTGCTTATTCACAAAGGATCGTCTCAAAGGTTTACCGCAAGGTAGGCTTTGTTGACGCAAGATAACAAAAAAGGCAGAGCTGCACGCTCTGCCTGTATTTTACCGGAGGAAAATATGGTTGATTTTGAATTCAAGGACAGATACGATATAAACGATTTAGTGAATATCGTCGAAATCCTGAGAAAGCCAGGCGGCTGCCCGTGGGATATGGAGCAAACCCACGCCTCTATAAGAATGGACTTTATCGAGGAGGTGTATGAGGTCGCCGAGGCAATCGATAAAAATGATGCGAAACTGCTCCGAGAAGAACTGGGCGATGTGCTGCTGCAGGTGGTTTTCCACACCCAGATAGAGCGTGAGATCGGAAGATTCAACCTTGACGACGTATGCGATGAGGTCTGCAAAAAGATGATAATTCGCCATCCCCACGTTTTCGGAGATCTGACGGTCAGCAGCACCGGAGAGGTGCTTAACAACTGGGAGGCTATAAAGCAGGAGACAAAAGGTCAGACTACCTATACTGAAACCCTCGAGAGTGTTGCGGTTTCCCTGCCTGCACTGCTCCGTGCCCAGAAGGTAGGAAAACGTGCTGCAAAATGCGGTATGGACTTTCCTGACGCCCATTCAGCTATAAATAATATCCGCAGTGAGATTGATGAGCTTGAGGAGGCTGCACTTTCCGGCGACTCTGAAAGAATTGCTGACGAAATGGGAGATGTGCTCTTCTCGTGCGTAAATGCAGCACGCAAGCTAAACTGCAATTCCGAGGAGTGCCTTACTGCTGCCACAGAAAAATTTATACGCCGATTTGCTGCTGTGGAGGAGAAAGTAAGAAAACAAAGAAAAACTATGGACGACTACACCACAGAGGAGCTTGATGCCATCTGGAATAGCATTAAGCACACAATTTAAGGAGGATTTATGAGATTAGATAAATACCTGAAGGTTTCACGGCTTATCAAGCGCAGGACTGTTGCCAACGAGGCTTGCGACGCTGAAAAAATAACTGTAAACGGTAAGATCGCCCGTGCATCATACGATGTTAAGGTCGGTGATCTGATTGAGATCAACATGGGACAGAGAATGCTGAAGATCCAGGTGGAAAAGGTCACCGAATATGTGACAAAGGATACTGCCGCTGACCTCTATAAAGTTATATCCTGACTGCTGAAACACATAAAAAGACTGCTGCCCTTATGGACAGCAGTCCTTTTATTTTACCCTAAACTTCATAATAATCCTGTGCGTATGCGGAAACATAAACAGTACTCCGTTCCCCGGACGGAAGTGTTCTCATGGATACCGCACTGAAAGCAATCAGGAGCATTGTTATTATCATTAAGATATTGCTAATAATTTTTCTATAGCGTGTCACATTATATCATCTCACAATCCAATATATTTTCATAGATTCCCCAAACTATACTTATATTATATCATATATAAAACAATCTGTCAATATCATATTGAAAAAAAGTTGATGTAATGTGAATTTGGAAATTAATATAACAAGAAAACCGCCACAGTCAAACTGCGGCGGTTTCATTATTGTTTAGCTTAAAGCGTCACAAAACTGATTATGCATTAGCTCTTTCGTACCAGAGAGAACCTTCCAGTTCCTTCAGTGAAGGAATGATAACATCCCACTGAGGATCAAGTGCTACAGCGTTCTGAGAATAGTACGCCAGGATAGCAGATGCATCGTCGAGGTTCAGAGCATTATTAGCGGTATTTGCACCAGCTGTAGACTCTGTATCAACGTCAGCCAGGAAGTATGCCAGTGTCTCATAATCACCAGTTGTACCTGTCAGTGAAGCATCAAGACCTACTGCGGAATCAGCATAGTATGCCAATATTGCAGAAGCGTCATCAAGGCCTACTGTACCATCAAGAGTAGCGTCACCCTTAACACCGATGTAGATGAGAGACTGAGCGTCTTCGATAATCTCACCGTTGTAGTACGGGCTTACATAACCCATATAGACACCTGTGTAGGTACCATCTGCAATATTAGTTGCAGCATCAGTAAACTTAGCTTCAGGAGTCAGACCATTGAAGTCAACATCGTTGATGATATCGATTGCCTCTGTAGAACCATCACTGTTTGTAATGATCAGATTGATAGACTCAAACAGTTCAGTTGCATCGAACTCTCTGTCATCTACTGAGAAGAAGAAGTTCGGTTCCTTAGCAACAGCCACGATTGAGCTTTCAACAGCTACAATCTGACCAGTGCTTGATGTTGATGTTGTTGTAGAATCATCTGTTGTAGCAGAAGACACAGTTGTTGTAGTTGTTGCCTCAGTGGTTGTTGTAGATGTTGTTGTGGACTCAGAGGTTGTTGTTGTAGTTGTTGTTGTGGACTCAGAAGTTGTTGTTGTAGTTGTTGTTGCCTCAGAGGTTGTTGTTGTAGTTGTTGTTGTGGACTCAGAAGTTGTTGTTGTAGTTGTTGTTGCCTCGGAGGTTGTTGTTGTTGTTGCCTCAGAGGTTGTTGTTGTAGTTGTTGTTGTAGTTGTTGTTGCCTCGGAGGTTGTTGTTGTTGTAGTAGTTGTTGTTGTTTCATCAGGAACAATAACATTAATTACACCGTCAACAAATGTCAGAGCAATTTCTACATTGTCAGCATCAGATGCTTCGTTGCCGGTAGCTGCGAATGTCAGCGGGAATGCATAGTAAGAACCGTGCTCAGCATCAGTCTGAAGTTGAATACCCAGAGATTCAGCCAGTGCCTTGATAGCATCAGCATCACCCAGTGAATATGTGAAGTCGATCAGTGCTGAGTTGTCAGCTGCAGTTACAGCTGTGCTTACGTGAGAAGCAGTACCCTTAAGGATAGCTTCGTTAAACAGGGTTGTATTGAATGAAGAATATGCAGAACCAACTGCTGCGGAAGAAACAGTCATTTCAGCCAGCAGGTCTGTATCCAGGTCGAGGATGAAGCCCAGTGTACCAGGATCGCCAGTTACATAAGGAGACAGAGTAGCGTTATCTGCGCCAGCCTCTACCCAGTATTCGCCAGCATTCCATGTAGCTGTCTTAATTTCTACGTCATCAACATAGATATTAATAGAACCATTTACAAAGTTGATGTCGAGGTTAGAATCATCAGCAAGTACTGCCTCAGAGAGAGGTGCACCGCCTAC
>CALXBL010000014.1 GCA_944386525.1 uncultured Ruminococcus sp.
AGGAAACAGCGTGACCGACATTCAGGTTGCTCTCGCTGAACTGTATGAAATGATTTTGGGAGGTATGTAAGATGGCAAAGATTTATGTAGCACTCATTCGTAAGGGTCTCAAGACCATTGATGATGTTCCGGCACAGCTTCGTGAGGAAGTCAAGAAGCTGTTGGAGGAGCAGTAAAATGTTCCTCAATATTTTCGGAAACCTTTTGATTTTTGTTAGACGAAAGGAGGTGGAGAAAATGGCAGTTATCTATGTTGCACTCATTGTCAAGGGCAAGAGGACTTATGAGAGCGTTCCGAGCGTGATTAAGCCGCAGGTGCGTGAGTTACTGATTGACCTTGAGCTGGAAGACCTTATTACAGAGTAAGGCAAAGAAGCGGATTCACACGGGGAGTATTCCCCGTGTGATGAAGCACAATCAAATCCAAGGAGGGCTGTATGGACGCATTTATGAAGGTCTTTGGCGATATTACGGTAGGTACGGTAGCTCTGTTTATTACCGCTCTTGTGTTTCTCTGGAAGCTGTACACCATCGTTAAAGACCACTTAATACAGAAGTATAAGCAGGAAGAAGAAAAAGAGCGAAAGGTGAAGGAGGTCATTGAACAGGCTTCTCATTATCCCGAGTGGCACAAGCAAAGTCTTGATATTCAGAAAGTATTTTCTGAGAATATAGCTTCGATTGAGAACACTCAGAGGGAAAATTATAAGCTGTTGGAGAATCTGAGAAATACGATTTCTGAGCATGAAGCTACCACCTGTCGTTACAGGATTCTACGCTTCAATGATGAGATTCTTCACGACCAAAAGCACTCGAAGGAACACTTCGACCAGATTCTCGAAGACATTACTCGCTATGAGAAGTTCTGTGCCGAACACCCGGAGTACGAGAATAACAAAGCTATTCTCGCCATTGAGAACATCAAGAGGGTGTACAAAAGATGTTCTGACGAGGGTACATTCCTCTGATTGGAGGTGGACGATATGAGCAAAGAGGAATTTATTAAGCAGATTGCGGCTTATGTCAAGCAGTATGCTCCGTCCTACGGTATCAAGGTATACTCGCCTATTATTGCTCAAGCGATTTTAGAGAGTGCCTACGGTACATCGGAACTGGCGGTAAACGCACATAATTACTTTGGTTTGAAATATAGAGAGGGTCGCTGTAAGACCTGTATCGGTATTTACAACAAAGTAGGAAGCGAGCAGAATCCAGACGGGAGCTATGTAAGCTCTGCCATGCAATGGTGCAAGTTCGCTGATATGGAGAACGGTGTTATTGGGTATTTCGATTTCACCAATATCTCCAATTATTCTAATCTCAAAGGTGTGACTGACCCTCAGAAATACCTTGAGAAAATCAAAGCCGCTGGTTATGCCACATCGTTATCCTATGTGGATAATGTTATGGCAGTAATCAAAAACTGGGATTTGACCCAGTATGACGAAAAGAAGGAGGAAGAAAACATGAGTAATAGTTCATTGGTGACTTATACGAGAATCACCAACAATAAGACAAGCCCTCGTAACCATGCGATTGATACAATCACTATTCATTGTATCGTTGGTCAGTGGACAGCGAAACAGGGTTGTGATTATTTCGCTACAACCGACAGAGAGTGTTCCGCAAACTATGTTGTGGGTAAAGATGGCTCTATCGGTTTGTCTGTTGATGAAAAAGACCGTAGCTGGTGTTCTTCCAACAGAGCCAACGATATGCGAGCTATCACTATCGAGGTAGCGAGCGACACCACTCACCCTTATGCTGTTACAGACCAAGCCTATGAAGCTCTTATCAAGCTGGTAGCTGATATTTGTAAGCGTAATGGTATCAAGAAACTGGTGTGGTCTACGAACAAGTCTGACAGAGTGAATCACAAGAATGGTTGCAATATGACTGTTCACAGAGACTTCGCAAACAAGAACTGTCCGGGTGATTATCTCTACAATCGTCATGGTGAGATTGCCGAAAAGGTAAACGCTATCCTCAATGGTGGCACTGCTACCACTCCGGCAACCCCTACGACCACTAAAGAGTTGTACCGTGTTCGTAAGACATGGGCTGACGCTAAAAGTCAGAAGGGTGCTTACAGTATTCTCGCAAATGCAAAGGCGATGGCAGACAAGAATCCCGGCTACTCTGTGTTCGACAGCAAGGGTAATGTGGTCTATACTGGAAAGTCTACGACCACTGCTACACAGAAGTTCACCCCTTATCTTGTAAAGGTTACTGCAAGTGTACTTAATATCCGTAAGGGTGCTGGTACGAACTACGGTACTAATGGTGCGATTCGTGACAAGGGTGTTTACACCATCGTTGCTGAAAGCACTGGTAAGGGAGCTTCCAAGTGGGGCAAGTTGAGGTCCGGGGCTGGCTGGATTTCCCTTGACTACACAAAGCGTGTCTAATGGTACGCAGAAGAAAGAAAAAGCCTATTGAGTTTTCAAAGCTGATACTGATTGTAGCGGCTGTTGTGAATGTGGCAGTTATCCTGTTTACATTCATCATGGTATGGAGAACCTGTGATTTAACACCCCTCCAGTACCTTATTCCAGCAGTAGCCGCCGAGACCGCCACAGGCACAGGATTTTACTATGCAAAGGCAAAGGTCGAGAATCGTATTAAGCTGATGAAGTCTCATAAGGTAGAGCCGACAGAACAATCTTTTAATGAACAAGGAGGATATTACAATGGTTGATTTGACACAGGTTATCGTAGCAGTTCTGACACTGGTAATTTCTTTGATTACCGCATTTCTGATTCCTTACCTCAAGACGAAGGTAAATGGCGAACAGCTCGACACTATCAAGTTTTGGGTAAACATCGCTGTCGAAGCGGCAGAAATGATTTATGTCGGTACTGGCAGAGGACAGGAGAAGAAAGAGTATGTTGTCCAGTTCCTCAACAGCAAGGGTTTCACACTGAATGTAGCCGAGATTGAAAACCTCATTGAAGCGGCTGTTATGGAACTCAAGCTGGAACAGAAAAAGGAAGCCTAACCGAAGTTAGACTTCCTCTACTATGAGAACAAATCCGAAACAGTGTTTTACGAAAAATAAGGTGTTCGGATTTGCATTGTTTGGTGGAGGCGACGAGAATTGAACTCGTGTCCGAAAACCGATCCATGCAACTTTCTACGAGCGTAGTTTATCTATTAGAATTCCCCAAACTTACCGCCGACAAACAGGCTGTAAACTCAGGTAGTCCAGATACATTTCAGCGGCATGGACGAGCCGCCGAAACGTTCACCACTGAAATGATGCCGCAGTGCAGGTCGTGGTCATCCTACACTCGACAGTAGCTGACTTAGGCAGCTACCTGTACGCTCTTGTTAAAGCTTACAGAAATGTTATTTTTAGCGTTTAATTTTAAACGTGCCACATTTTGGAGAGTTGGGCGAACTCTGCTCGCTTATCACACTTCACGATCCCCGTCGAAACCGTTACGCCCCCATTAAACCGTGCTCAATGGAGCGATTCCTTGACTGCACGGTGTATCTGACGCTGGGCGTCCTTTTTTGCTGCAGATTGACGCTTGTCGTAAAGCTTTTTACCCTTACAAAGTCCCACTTTCACCTTTACCTTTGAATCCTTAAAGTAGAGCGACAGAGGAATAAGCGTAAGGCCGTCCTGCTTTATCTTACCAAAAAGACGCAGTATCTCACGTTTGTGCATCAGAAGCTTTCTAACTCTGCGCGGCTCTGTACGGTAAAGACCGTCTTTTTCGTATGGTGATATATGCATACCTTTCAGAAACAGTTCGCCTTTTTCGATATCGCACCAGCTGTCATTCAGGTTGACGTTACCCTGCCGAATGGACTTTACTTCATTGCCCTGCAGTTCAATGCCGGCTTCCATATCTTCTAACACGAAGTATTCGTGACGTGCCTGCCGATTCTCACTGATGAGCTTTGTTCCCTTTGTGATCATATTGCGCCTCCTTTCGGTGTAATTAGTTTTTAATTTTATCATATTTCCAGAATGAAGTCTATGGACAAACACTTAATTTTCTGAAAACAGATTTCTTACATGAGATAAGAGATTATTCCTCATCGCTGTGGATGCCCATTCTTTCAAAAACGGCTCTGTATCCCTCTTCACCATTTTTTATACTGCGGTTCACACGACTGATGGTTGCGGTTGAAGCACCTGTTTCCGCAACAATATCGGTAAAAACATGATGAGTATACAGCATTTTAGCTACATGAAGACGTTGAGCCATTGCATTAAGCTCCTGATATGTGCACAGATCCTTGAAAAAGGCTCTGCACTCCTCCGTATTCTGGAGATAGAGAATTGCTTCAAACAGTGAATCAACATCCTTATTAAACTGATCTTTTTTCATAATGGATCTCTCGCTTTCTATACTAATACATATATTTTAGCATATTAAAGCGCAAATGTAAAGAGTTTTTTCAAAAAAGTTTTCATAATATATCAGCTTCTTGCGAGTCCGTCTACTTTAAGGACAACTCCGGTAATATAGGACGCCTCGCCAGACGCCAGAAATACAAAGGCGTTAGCAATATCCTCGGGCTGCCCAAGGCGGCGCAGCGGAATCTGCTTTATAAGCGGCTCTATAACTTCCTTTGGAACTGCCTTCATCATATCAGTTTCTGTAATACCGGGAGCAACTGCATTCACTCTTATACCCTTTGGTGCAAGCTCACGTGCAAGAGAAAGGGTGAAGCCGTTTACTGCTGATTTTGAGGTGGGATATGCAATACCGCTCTGCTGGCCATAAACGCTTACCATAGACGACGTATTGAGTATAACACCGCTTTCATTTTTCAGCATGATCTCAGAAGCAGCCTTTGACGCATTGAAAACTCCCTTTATGTTGAGATCCATTACCTTATCGAAAGTCTCCTCTGAATAATCAGAAAATGGTGTGCTATCCGAGATACCAGCATTGTTGACAAGAATATCGATTTTTCCATAACGCTCAGCTATGCTGCTAAAAGCCTGTCTGACATCCTCAAGACTACTGAGATCAGGAGCTATACCGTCGATCACAGCCTCAGGATAGAGTCCTTTAAGCTTTTCGACTGCCTTATCAGCATTCGCCTTATTGCTTGCAGTTATGATCACAACCGCACCCTCTCTCAGGAACGCCGAGGCTGTTGCAAAACCTATCCCACGGCTTCCGCCTGTTATGACAGCAATTTTATTTTCAAGTCTCATAATTTTATCCTCCTATGCCTAATAATGAGTTGAATCTATATTTATTGTACACCCTATTTGTTGTACTATAATTGCTAAAAAATGTATAATAATGAAATTGAAACTCAAATAATCAAAAATACAGGATATTTATATTACATCTTTGAAAATGTTTTTGCTTTCCATTGAAAATGGTTGTTAAATATGATATAATAATGTAAACCTTGCTTTAACATCAAAATAAAAGGAATTAAGGAGAGGAAATATATGGAATTTAAAGATATTGACGATTATAAAAAGAGAATCAAGCGAATACTCATAACTGAAGAAGAAATCCGCAGTGCCATAGCTAAAGCTGCAAAAGAGATAGACGCATCATTTGATGGCAGACCTATTCTTCTGGTAAGTATTCTGAATGGCGCATTTGTATTCATGGCTGACCTGTGCCGTGCAATAACAGTACCGTGCGAGATTGGTTTTATCGCTGTTAAAAGCTACTATGACGGGACCGTTTCTACCGGTAATGTCACAATTACGATGGATCTTGACCGTGACATCAGCAAATATCATGTGATAATCGTTGAGGATATAATTGATTCCGGCAGAACACTTAAGGAAGTAGTCGGTATGCTCCGTCAAAGAAAGCCGCTATCGCTCAGTGTTGTAACATTGCTTGATAAGCCTGCAAGACGTGAGGTGGAATTTGAAGCTGATAAGGCTCTTTTCACCATACCCAGCCTTTTCGTGATAGGATACGGTCTGGACTGCGGCGAATATTACCGCAATCTTCCATATATTGCGGAGTTTGACGAGGAGTCTTAATAATATGCTGGAGAAAATATTCAAACTAAAGGAAAACGGCACCAACGTCAAAACTGAAGTGACTGCCGGTATTACTACATTTATGACCATGGCATATATTCTCGCTGTAAACCCAAACATTCTTGGAGATGCCGGCATGGACCCCACTGCCGTTCTGCTTGCCACCTGTATTGCCTCATTTATAGGCAGTGCCTGTATGGGACTTATGGCGAATATGCCGTTTGCACTTTCGGCAGGTATGGGTCTAAATGCTTTCCTTGCATATACCGTTGTAATAGGCTTCGGCTATACCTGGCAGGTCGCTCTGCTGGCAGTCTTTATCGAGGGAATAATATTCATACTGCTGTCGCTTACGAAAGTCCGTGAATCTATATTCAATGCGATACCAATGTCACTGAAACATGGAGTTTCCGTGGGAATTGGACTTTTTATCGCTTTCATCGGGCTACAGAATGCCGGACTTTCAGTAGCTAACTCTTCAACGCTCGTTTAGATCGTAAGCTTTACTGAGAATTTTTCTACTTCCGGCGTGTGCGCACTGCTTGCTCTTATCGGCACTATTCTCACTGCTGTACTCTATATACGCAAAGTTAAAGGCTCAATACTCATAGGTATACTTGCCACATGGATACTTGGCATAATCTGTCAGCTTATTGATATTTATACGGTCGACCCGGAGGCAGGCTATAATTCCCTTCTCCCGACTTTCAAAATGACAGACTTCTCAAAGCTGGGCGAAACATTTGGTCAGTGCTTTAACGCTGACCTAGACGAAGTTGGTTTATTCAACTTCATTGTTATAATATTTTCATTCTTGTTTGTTGATCTGTTCGATACCCTCGGAACGCTCATTGGTGTGAGTTCAAAGGCTGGAATGCTCGATAAGAACGGCAGACTGCCAAGGATAAAGTCTGCACTCTTTGCTGATTCTATAGCTACAACGGCAGGTGCTGTTCTGGGAACTTCCACAGTAACGACATTTGTAGAATCCTCCTCCGGCGTTGCTGTCGGCGGAAAGACCGGTCTTACCGCTATAACTACTGCAATACTGTTTCTGTTGTCAATGCTGTTTGCTCCGATATTTACTGCTATACCATCATTTGCAACTGCTCCCGCACTGATCATAGTAGGCTTTTTAATGTTTACAAATATTGTTGAAATCAAGCTGAATGAAAAGAACTATGCCTCTGCTATCCCGGCTTATATCTGTATCATATCTATGCCTCTTTTCTACAGCATTTCAGAGGGCATTTCACTTGGTGTTATCTCCTACGTGATTATCAACCTGGCTTGCAAAAAGTACAAGGATATAACCCCTGCTCTGTATGTACTGGCAATACTCTTTATACTGAAATATATCTTCCTGTAATTTCAGCGTGACATCCTCCCCCGCCTAAATAAGCGGGGATTTCCTTTTGCGCTTTGCGAATAATCATTTATCGTTCGATAGTACCAACGTACTAAGCATAAGAGAACTATCCACGTGTATCCTACGGTTTTATTCTATTCAGATTCCATAGAGCTATAACCAACAGAAAAGACACCGATAAACAAGATATACTCCCGTTTGCCGGTCAGACGTTTAAATAGCCAAGTTCCCTGAGCGACAAAACATAATTTCCGACTATGAAATGATCCTCAAGAGTTATGCTTATTCCCATAAGCCTTTTTCGCAGGGAATTTGTAGTGAAAACATCACTGTCGGATGGAGCAGGATCTCCGGCGGGATGATTATGGACAAGCACCACACGTGTACACTTGTTTCTTATGGCTGTCTCAACAATTTTGTGAGTGCTTATAAGCGACATATCGGGTGAGCCCTCTCCTATAAGCGTTGTACTTACAACCCTTGCCATTGAATCGACACATAAAAGATAGATCTTCTCCAGCTTTTCTCCTATGTAAAGACTGTTGAGATACTCTGAACATTCTTTCTTATTCGACAGGTCTGCACCTACCGATACGCTGCTCAAGCGATATGCACGAAAAACCTCCGGCAGCATGGTAAGATATATTGCTGAACTGGTACTTATGCCGTCTATCTGACAAAGTTCGTCTATATCCGCATCAAGCACATTAGCAACAGACCCGAATTTCTGTATAAGCTCATGAGCCAATTTGTTTGTATCACGCCGCGGCAGTACGTTAAACAGAAGCATCTCTATTATCTCATGCGGCTGGAAATTTTTTAATCCGCTTTCAAGATAACGCTGCCTCATTCGTTCCCGATGTCCAGCATTAGGATTAAATTTTTTCTCTGCCATTTATATAACCCCGTAATAATATAAGTCTTTTTTTATATTAAAATATATGATATAATAATTATATCACAATAAAAACAGAAAAACAACCACATTTTAGGAGAATTATTACTTATATGAAAGAATTTATTATAAATAAAAACGACAGCGGTCAGCGGCTTGATAAATTCCTGCGTAAAGTGGCTCCTGCCATGCCTGCTGGAATGATGTATAAGTTCCTGAGAACTAAAAAAATAAAGGTCAACAAAAAAAGAGCCCACGGCTCCCTTATGCTAGCGGAAAATGATGTTGTTTCATGCTATATAAATGATGAGTTCTTCAGCAGCTGCAATAATACATCAGCAAACAGGTTCGATCTCCCACATAAAGAAGCTGACGTTATATACGAAGATAATAATATATTGATCGTATATAAACCAATCGGTCTTGTTGTTCATGACGACGATCACGGCTCTCAGGATACACTTATAAACAGAGTTTTGTCACACCTCTGCAAAACTGGTGCATACTGTCCGGAAAAAGAGAATTCTTTTACCCCTGCACTATGCAACAGACTCGACAAGAATACTTCCGGACTTGTTATTGCTGCCAAAACTGCTGCATCTCTCCGTGAGATAAACAGACTTATCCGTGAAAACAAGGTGCATAAGTCTTATCTTTGTATCACAGTCTCTCCTCCGCCCAAAAAACAGGATACCATAAAAGCCTTCCACATAAAACCAGAAAACAGCAAAATTGTTAAAGTAGCTGCCAAAAAGCTCCCTGGCTACTCTGAAATAATCACTAAATATAATGTCCTATCCAAAAAAGACGGGCTAAGTCTTGTTAAGGTCAGCCTTATTACCGGTAAAACTCACCAGATAAGAGCTCATATGGCTTTTGTGGGGGCGCCCCTGCTGGGGGATAATAAGTACGGCAAACCCGATATCAACAGGTATTTCGGATGCAAATACCAGCAGTTATGCGCATATAAGCTCTCCTTTGAAACGGAAAAAGACTCACCTCTTGCATACCTCAACGGAAAAAGATTTACCTGCAAGCAGCCTGATTTTGTAAAGCGATTCTTTCCGGACTTTAAACTTTGATTAACACATCAACTCTTACTGAGGATTCTGCTATGGAATCGTTCAGTAAGAGATTTTTTAGTGTTGTACGCTCATATGCATTCAAGGTGCTTTTCCACAAGCTGCCGCACTATACGTGGATTTGCACAGCCTCCCGAACGCTTCATGCACTGCCCCACTATATAACCAAGAGCATTTTTCTTCCCACTTCTATAATCGGCAGCGGATTTCTCATTTTCAGAAATGACCTGAGATACAAGCTTTTCTAAAGAATCAATATCCGAATTCTGCACAAGACCAAGCTGCTTTGTTATCTCCTCCGGCTCGCCGCCTTTTTCAAGTATAACTTCAAGCACTCGGCTCCCTGCTGTATTTGATATTACGCCCTCACGAATAAGCTTTATAAGTCCCGAAAGCCGCTCAGGCGTAAGACCCGTTTCATTTATCGTTTTGCCAGTGGCGTTCTGGTACTTAGCTATATCCGATAGTATACGGCTGCATATACTCTTAGGATCACTGCCAAGCTCTATTACGCATTTATCAAGCAGATCTGCCCATTCCATATTCTCTGCTATGAGCAGAGACTCCTCATCGGAAAAGCCATAATTCTGCCTGTACCTGAGTATCTTTTCTGCTGGAAGTTCGGGAAGGCTCTCTCTAATATCATTCAGCCGATTTTCGTCTATCTTTATACAAAGCAAATCAGGCTCCGGAAAATAGCGATAATCCTGAGCATTTTCCTTTGTACGCATAACAATGCTCTCACCCTTTGCATCGTTCCAGCGGCGTGTCTCCTGCTCAACCGTACCGCCCGATGCTATAAGTTCTATCTGTCTCCTTGCCTCATATTCGATGGAACGTACCGCTCCGCTGAAACTATTTACATTCTTCATCTCGCACCGTGTACCGTAAGCGGTATCCCCTCTCCTCCGAACGGATACGTTCACATCACACCTTATTGAACCCTCCTGCATTTTGCAATCCGATATACCAAGGTATTGGAGAGTCATCTTTATGGTATCAAGAAAAGCCTTAGCCTCGGCACTGCTCCTCATATCAGGTTCAGTCACTATCTCTATAAGAGGCACTCCACACCTGTTCAGGTCAATGAGTGAACCATCGTATATATCATCGTGAAGCAGCTTTCCTGCGTCCTCCTCTATGTGGATACGGTTTATCCCGACTCTCTTTACTCCTCCGCAAACCGGCACATCTATCCATCCATTCTCACAAAGCGGTATATCCGCCTGGGATATCTGGTATGCTTTTGGCAGGTCGGGGTAGAAGTAGTTCTTCCTGTCCTGACGGCTCAGCTTATTTATATGGCAGTTGAGAGCAAGTCCCATTTTCGCGCCAAAGTCTACTACGCTTTCATTAAGCACAGGAAGTGCTCCCGGAAGTCCCATACACACCGGACATACTGCTGTATTCGGATCCTGTCCGAAAGAGTTTTTGCAGCTGCAATATATCTTTGAGCTTGTATTCAGCTCCGCATGGACCTCCAGCCCTATGACCACCTCATAATCGTTTATCATATGAGTGCACCTCCCATAAATGAGCCTGCTGTAAATTTCTCAAAGGCATATCCCATGTTGAACAAAAGCAGCTCCGAAAATGGTCTGCCCATAAGCTGCATTCCTATTGGCAGCCTCTCCTCTGTATATCCGCATGGAACACTCATTGCAGGAAGTCCGGATATATTTGCCGATACAGTGAATACATCTCCGCTGTACATACTAAGGCTGTCCTTTTCGCCCAACCTGAATGCTGCTGTCGGATATGTGGGAGTTATCATAACGTCACACTCATTAAATGCATTTATCATCTCACGGCGTATCATTTCCCTTGAATAAAGGGCTTTCTTATAATAATCTTCGTAATATCCGGCGCTCAGAACAAACGTACCCAGCATTATACGGCGTTTCACCTCACTGCCGAAGCCCTCGCTCCTTGTGCGGAAGTACATCTCATCAAGGCTTCTACAGTTCCTTGCCCTGTAACCATACCTTACGCCATCATACCTTGCAAGGTTGGAGGATGCCTCTGCTGAAGATATGATATAATATGTATTTACTGCATACTTAACCAAAGGCAGACTTATCGTCTTTATCTGTGCTCCCATTTTTCTGTAGCAGTCTATGGCACTCTCTGCGGCTTTTCTCACATCTGAGCTTACACATTCTCCGAAATACTCCTCCGGAACGCCTATCCTCACTCCCTTTATATCACAGGAAATACAAGATAAAAAATCAGGATAGCTGCGTCGCACGGAGGTTGCGTCTCTCCTATCAGAGCCGCAGACATGACTATATAACATTGCAGTATCAGCCGTACATCTGCCAATAACTCCCACCTGCTCCAGTGAGGAGGCAAAGGCTATAAGTCCGTATCTCGATATGCTGCCGTATGTAGGCTTCAGACCTACTACTCCGCAGAAGGATGCCGGCTGACGAACTGAGCCGCCTGTATCCGACCCAAGTGCGGCTGTCGCCTCACCGCAGGCTACTGCCGCTGCGCTTCCTCCGGATGAGCCTCCTGCTGAACATAAAGGCTCATGCGGATTGCACGTTCTGCCAAAATAAGACTTCTCCGTAGATGAACCCATTGCAAACTCGTCCATATTTGTCTTACCCGTTATTACTGCACCTGCCGCACGAAGCTTTGATATAACCGTTGCATCATAGGGAGGAATATAGCCCTCCAGCATTTTAGAGGCACACGTTGTCTTCATTCCCTTAGTTGAGATATTGTCCTTGACTGCTATCGGTATGCCGGTAAGCGGACTTGCAGCTTTACCCTCAGCAAGAGCCTTGTCTACCGCCCTCGCCTGAGCTATTATGTCATTGCTTACACTTATATATGAGTTTATCCTGCTTTCATGGGAATTTATCCTTTCTATCACATCACGGCATATCTCCTCGGAGCTTACCTTTTTCTCACGCAGCATACGACACAGCTCATACGCATTTTTCTGATACAGCTTCATTTTTCAGCTCCTGTCACTCTACTGTTTTAGGCACGACGAAAAATCCATGTTCCGTCTCCGGCGCATTGCCAAGTATCTCCTCTTTGCTGAGACCTGATGGAATCACCTCATCTTTGCGAAGTTCCATTGCATCCACCGAGTTCTCACCCGGCTGGATATCATTTTCCGGCAGTTCTGCGACCATTTCCACAAGCCTTGTCATGTCCTCTTTCATTATTATGAGCTCCTCACCGGTAAAGCTCAGATGGGCAAGCCTTGCTATATGTGATACGTCTATGTTCATATCTGCTCCTTTGTCATTGCCACAAGCTCCTCCTCCGTAATTACCGGTACCCCGAGGGAATTTGCCTTGTCAAGCTTGCTGCCTGCCTCTTCGCCAGCTACTACATAAGATGTCTTTTTCGATACGCTGCCGCTCACCTTACCGCCGTACTGCTCAATGAGAGCCTTTGCCTCATTCCTTTTCATTGTGGGCAGAGTTCCTGTGAGCACAAATGTCTTGCCAGTAAATCTGTCATCTTTTATCTCAGCTGTCTCGTATTCAGAATTAAGACCCAGCTCCACCAGACGTGTTATAAGCTCCCTCATATGCGGCTCTGCAAATGCATTTACTACACTTTCAGCCATAATACTGCCAAAGCCCTCTATCTCAGCAATCTCCTCAGGCTTAGCAGACATTATCCTCTCAACAGACGGGAATGCCTGACACAGAAGCTTTGCTGCCTTTGCACCTATATTTTTTACTCCCAGTCCAAATATAAGCCTGTCGAGAGAATTTGATTTTGACTTCTCGATCGAAGCCAGCAAATTTTCTGCGGACTTCTCCGCAAAACGGTCAAGGCTTAGGATATCCTCCTTTTTGAGAGTGTAGAGGTCTGCTACAGACTTTATAAGTCCTGCATTGTGGAGCGCAGCAAGATTCTGAGGTCCAAGGCCATCAATATTCATGGCATCCTTTGAGGCAAAATGTATCATTCGCTTCATGACCTGCGCAGGACACTGCGGATTTACACATCTTAGCGCAGCCTCCTCCGGATCACGCTCAGCCTTAGTACCGCATACAGGGCACACCTCCGGCAGCGTATATGGCACTGCACCCTCGCTGCGGCGGACAGAACGAACAACCTCCGGGATTATCTCTCCGGCTTTTCTCACTACGATGGTATCTCCTATGCATATGCCCTTTTCAGATATAAAGTCCTGATTATGGAGTGTTGCACGTTCAACATCCGTACCGGCAAGCCTTATTGTATCAAATACTGCTACAGGAGTTATAACTCCCGTTCTGCCAACGCTTGGAATTATCTCCCTGAGCACGGTCTCCTTTTCCTCCGGCGGGAATTTATATGCAACTGCCCACTTGGGCGTTTTGGCGGTAGAACCCATCTCCTCACGCTGGGAAAAGGAATCAACCTTTACAACTGCGCCATCTGTATCATATGGATATTCTGACCTTTCTATGCCTATGCGCTCTATCTCTCTTATAATATCCTTAGTATTTTCAAGGAGTTCACTCTGAAATACAGTGTGAAATCCAAGTGACTTTAGATAGTCTATAGACTCCTTGTGAGTCAAAAGCTCCCTGCCCTCTATCTGCTGTACATTGAATATGAGTATATCCAATTTGCGCTTCGCCGTTACAGAGGCGTCCTTCTGGCGAAGTGAGCCGGAAGCTGCATTTCTTGGGTTCTTGAATGGAGTTTCGCCGTTTTCCTCCTGCTGAGCGCAGAGCTTTTCAAAGCTGCTTCTTGACATATATACCTCTCCCCTCACCTCAAGAAAGGGGGGCGCTTTCGTAATGCTAAGCGGTACGGTGTGTATAGTTTTAAGGTTCATTGTAACATCCTCACCGATAAAGCCGTCTCCACGTGTAGAGCCTCTTGTGAGAATGCCGTTTTCATATTCAAGTGATACCGAAAGTCCGTCGATCTTAGGCTCTACTACAAATTTCGGATTTGCCATGTTCTCTTTGCACCTCTGTACAAAAGCAGCTACCTCATCATAGGAAAACACATCCTGAAGGCTTGCCATCTGAACCTTGTGTTCCACCTTTTCAAAGCTGCTCTGTACGCCGCCGCCAACTCGCTGTGAGGGTGAATCAGGCTTCAGATATTCCGGAAACTCAGTTTCAAGCTCCCTCAGTTCTCTCATCATCTCGTCGTAGGTATAGTCCGAAACCGATGGCTCATTCAGTATATAGTATCGGTAGTTGTGCTCCATAAGATCATTTGAAAGCTTTTCTATCCTAATTTTTGCTTCTGATCTTTCCATATTATTACATCCTTTCGTTCGGTCATATATTTATTATACCACACTTCCGCTGCGATTACCAGAATATTCTGTCAAATTAAAGTTTTATTCACCTAATACCGCATACCCATTGGGGACATCGCCCACCAATACCGTTTCTGCCAGCAGATATTCATACTCAATATCAGTTTCAGTACGGCACAATGGCGCCGACGCAGCCGCATGAACTTTCACCTTTATCAATATCTTGTGACAGGTCTGGTTTATCCCTGCCGAATCAAGTGAGCTTATAAGCTCCACCTGAGCATTGCCAATCGGCAGGAATCTAAGCGGTATATGAGGTCCTCTACCGGCAAATATCCACACTCCGCTTGCCGTTCCAAGGGATACACTTATCTCTGCATCACGGCTCTCGTCAAGAGCTTGGTTGATCTCGTTCATAAGGCACGACTGCATACGGTTTACATTTCCTGTTAATGTCTCAACGGCGGCGATATTTCCGTTTTCATCATACAAAAGCTCTGCAAAGTCGCTGTAGCTGTGGGGATTCTCCTGTAATGCATTATCTATGCTCCTGCCTATGAGCAATGCACAATAAGACCTGCATTCCTCCTGACAAACTGCCTCTACAGCAGGTCTTATTGCCCGGTCTATCTGCACAACAAGCATAATTAACGCTGCAAGCATTGCAGTCACAATCAGCATCAGACGAATATTACGCTTTTGTTCATAGTAGATATGTCGTCTCAATTTCCTCGCTCCTTAACGAAAAAGGCGGCAGACGCCGCCCTTTCAGGTCATGATTGGTCCTCAAGCTCCAGAGTCTCACCGCAGCAGCCGGGACATTCTCCCTTTGGCTCGCAGCCGCCGTTTACGCTGCCCGGTGAAAACTCCTCAGCCGGAAAGCGTATCCTGTCAAATACGGCGCATGGTGATTCCGTATCACAGTGGCACTCCTTTGTTGGAATGGTGTACTCGTAAGTTGGCACCATTATAGTCACCGGACGATATATCTCCACCACTGAGAAAAGACCAAGCGTCATTATTACCGTTCTGGTGGGAGACACCGGTGAACCGTCACAAGACGGAGGGCATACATTGCCTATTCTCGTTTCAAGTGCAATTGGCTCCACAACCTGGACTGCAACAGTTGGTAGATTCAAACTGTCGCAACAGCAGTTTGTGCAGGTATCCTGCTTCTCTCCGGAAGAATTGCTAAAAAATGTCTTGCTGCTGCTCTCGCCGCCGTAGAGTATTACATTCTTGCTTGCATAGGCTGTGCCTGTAATAAGAGAGGGACTTCCGCAGGCACGCTCATACGCCATGAGCTCAACACGGAATGTATATGTGAGCTCGATTGAATAAAATCCACGGTTGAAAGGCACAGGTTTGATATTCATGCAGATGTCGCTTACTCTCACACAGCGGCTCTTAACAAGAGTTACACCTGAGGGAAGCTCTCCGCCATCTATCAATATCTGCACGTTTGAAAGACAGTCTCTGTCACTACAGCTGTCGAAAACTCTATTAACCTTTACTGGAACAGCGTCGGGGCACTGGTCGGGTACGGGCTTATATTTGCTCATAATAAAAAACCTCCTGAATAAACTATGGTTGCCTCTCCATACAGTTTATTCAGGAGTTATTCCCGTTGTGCCTGTTATCAGGAATTTTTGTCTACATTCTTGAATGTTTTAAGATTGCCGATTTTTGCACTTCTCTCAACCAGGACTTCCTCGACCTCTGCCCAGCTGAGACCTCTTTCTACACAGAGCACCATAAGATGATAAAGCAGATCGTTTATCTCATTCTTCAGTTCGTCATTGTCGTGGTTCTTGGCAGCAATTATAGTCTCTGTGCACTCCTCGCCGCACTTCTTAAGTATCTTATCGAGTCCCTTGTCAAAAAGATAGCAGGTATAGGACTTCTGGTCCTCAATATTTACCTCTCCGCTGTCGTATACTCTCTTTCTGTCAAGTACAACTTCATATAGATCCTGCATTGGGTTACTCATGTTTACTTTTCATCCTCTCCGTAAATTTCATTGAAAAAGCAGCTGTATGCTCCTGTATGGCAGGCAACTCCGGTCTGCTTTACATTCAAAAGAAGCGTATCATCGTCGCAATCTCCGTATATGGATACTATCTGCTGGAGATGTCCTGAGGTTGCGCCCTTATTCCACAGCTCCTGCCGTGAGCGGCTCCAGTACCAGGCATAGCCTGTCTCCAGAGTCTTTCTAAGACTCTCCTTGTTCATATACGCAAGCATAAGCACTGTTCTTGTGTCCACATCAAAGGCTATTGCTGGTATCAGTTCGCCCTTGCGGAAAAATTTGTCCAGCTCGTTAATGTCGATCTTTACCATTGTTACTTTCCTTTGCTATAGTTTTCCTTATCTTACAATAATACCCTTGCTGCGGCAGTGTTCCTTTACATCGCCTACTGTCAGTTCACCAAAGTGGAAAAGTGACGCTGCAAGTGCAGCTGTTGCTCCTGTCTCCTCAAAAACCTGTGAGAAGTCCTCTATCTTGCCTGCTCCGCCGCTGGCAATTACAGGTATACCCACAGCTCCGCATACGGCTCTCAGCATTGGCAGATCAAAGCCCTCCTTCGTGCCGTCGGCGTCGATGGAGTTAAGACATATCTCGCCTGCGCCAAGCTGTTCTATCTGCTTGACCCAGTCAATAAGATCGAGTCCCGTATCAACTCTGCCGCCGTTTATGTAGACTGTCCACTTGCCATTGGCAACCTTTTTGGCGTCGATACCAACGCAAATGCACTGACTTCCGAAGCTGTCCGCACCATGCTTTATAAGCTGTGGATTCCTGACAGCCTGTGAGTTTACCGAGACTTTGTCTGCTCCAGCTCTAAGAGCAGCCCGTATATCGTAGACAGTACTTATTCCTCCGCCTACTGTGAGAGGTACGAATACTCTCTTTGCAGTTTCACTGACAACGTCAAGCATTACGCCTCGCTTTTCATAAGAGGCTGTTATGTCGTAAAATACGATCTCATCTGCGCCCTGCTTGTTGTATATCTCAGCCAGCGCTACCGGATCGCCAACGTCACGGACACCCTCGAATTTAACGCCCTTTACTACCTTGCCGTCACGCACATCAAGACAGGGTATAATTCTTTTTGCAAGCATTTTTCCGCACGTCCTTTCTCAGTTTTTACCGGCGTAGGCTATAGCCTCGGCAAGGTCGAGAGTTCCCTTGTATATGGACTTTCCACATATCGTTCCATAAAGTCCCATCGCCTTGCAGGCAGCTATATCATCTATTGTATGTACTCCGCCGCTTGCTATGATGCGGCAGCTTTTGCTTATGCCGTCGTAAAGAGCTTTGAGCTGCTCCCTGTTTACACCGCTCAGCGTACCGTCCTTGGAAATATCCGTGAAAATAAAATACTTTACTCCTACCTCTGCCATTTTATTTGCAAGGTCTATATAGTTTACATCAGATGTCTCCAGCCAGCCCTCGGTCGCAACCATTCCGTTTACTGCGTCGATGCCGACTACTATCTTTTCGCTGCCGAATTTCTCAACGGCACGACTTACAAGCTCCGGATTCTTAAGAGCCACCGACCCCAGAATAACCCTTGTTATACCCATACTCAGATACTCACTGATAGTTCCAAGACTTCTTATACCGCCGCCAAGCTCTACCTTTAAGCCGGTCTTTTCAGCTACATCGGTATATATCTTTCTGTTTACAGGTCTGCCCTCTTTTGCACCATCCAGATCTACCATGTGTATCCAAGAGGCACCCGCTGCCTCGAATCCCTTTGCAGTCTCCAGATAATCAGATGCTACTTTTTCAACTGTATTGAAGTCTCCTTTAAAGAGCCTTACACAATTGCCGTCCTTTATATCGATCGCCGGTAAAATGATCATTTGATAAGTCCTCCGAAGCTTTTTAGTATATCAAGTCCTGTAATGCCGCTCTTTTCCGGGTGGAACTGAGCACCAAATACTGTCTTGCCGTCGTAGACCATAGCAGGAACTTTTCCGTCGTATTCTGCCCATGCTGCAATATACTTGTCATCTGTTACAGCCTGATAGGAGTGCACAAAATACACATAAGTCTCATCTCCGGTATTTTTCAGGAGAGGACACTCAACTCCATATTCCAGCTTGTTCCACCCCATATGCGGGATTATATACCCCGGCTTTTCCATCTTACGAACGCTGCCGGGGATAAGTCCCAGACCGTCACACTCCTCGAACTCATAGCCCTTTTCAAAGAGCATCTGCATTCCAAGGCATATGCCAAGGAACGGCTTCTTCTTAGCCTCAGCTTTTACAACGTCGGTAAGTCCGCTTTCACTCAGCTTCTTCATTGCCGCCGGGAATGCGCCAACTCCGGGGAGTATTATCGCATCTGCTGCCTCTATCTCCTTTGGAGCAGAGGTCAGCATATTTTCAAGTGCCAGATAATCAAGAGCATTCTTTACACTGAAAATATTTCCTGCACCGTAATCAACTATTGCTATCATTTATAATACTCCTTTCGTGGAAAGGGGGGGACCACCTGAAAGAGGGGTCACTGCCGTCTTTAAAGAATGTGCTACAGCCTTGAATGCCGCTTCACATTTATGATGATCGTTGTTGCCATACATCATATTTATGTGGAGAGTAATACCTGCATTAAACGCAAATGCTCGGAAAAATTCCTCAGTAAGGCACGAATCATAGCTGCCTATCATTGCATTTGTAAAGCTGCCCTGGAATACCAGATAAGGACGGTTACTTATATCAAGACTGCAAAAGCTAAGAGCTTCGTCCATGGGGATATATGCACTGCCATAGCGTGTTATACCCGACTTGTCCCCAAGTGCCTCGCCAAGAGCCTTGCCAAGGACTATTCCGGTATCTTCAACCGTATGATGACCGTCAACGTGCAGATCGCCCTTTACACGGATAGTCATGCTTATTCCACTGTGAACAGAAAGAGCTGTAAGCATATGGTCGAAAAAGCCTATGCCCGTATCAATGTCAGCTTTACCCTGCTCGTCTAGGACTAACTTTACTTCGATATCGGTTTCACGTGTAGTCCTTTTTACCTGTGCCTCTCTCATCATACTTCATCCTCAAAGCGAACTGTTATTGCGTTTGCGTGTGCAGTAAGACCCTCACGATTTGCTATAAGAACAATGTCGTCCTTTGCAGCTCTGAGAGCTTCCTTAGTATAATAGGTATAGCTTGAACGCTTTACAAAGCTGTTTACGCCAAGAGGTGAAAAGAATCTTGCCGTGCCACTTGTGGGAAGTACGTGATTGGGTCCTGCGTAGTAGTCACCCAGAGGCTCAGAGGCATATGCTCCAAGAAAAATTGAGCCTGCATTGTCAAGGCAGCCCAGCAGCTCCATGGGGTTTTCCATGAGAACCTCAAGGTGCTCAGGCGCTATCCTGTTTGCAAGATCTGCTGCCTCCTCACGTGTATTACACAGAAGTACTGCGCCGTATGTATTGAGCGATTTTTCAATTATCTCCTGTCGGGACAGATATGCAGCCTGACGGTTCAGCTCCTTTTCAGTCGCATCGGCAAGCTCGCTGCTTGTAGTCACCAGTACAGAAGACGCAAGCACATCATGCTCAGCCTGCGACATAAGGTCAGCTGCAACATACTTTGGGTCAGCCTTTTCATCTGCCATTACAAGCACCTCACTGGGACCTGCTATCATATCAATATCAACCACGCCATAAAGCAGCTTCTTTGCAGTTGCAACATAGATATTTCCCGGGCCTACTATCTTGTCAACCTTTGGTATCTCCTCAGTTCCGTATGCAAGTGCCGCTATAGCCTGTGCTCCGCCCGACATGAACACTCTGTCAACTCCACATATAGCTGCGGCTACAAGGATGTCAGGATTAGGAGTGCCATCCTTGCATGGCGGAGTTACCATGATTATTTCCTTTACGCCTGCTATCTTAGCAGGAACTGCGTTCATTATAACGCTTGATGGGTATGCTGCCGTACCGCCCGGTACGTATAGACCTACTCTGTCAAGTCCCCTTACCCTCTGTCCAAGGATAACGCCATTTGGCTGAGCATTTATAAAGCCCTGAGGCACCTGCCGCTGGTGGAAGTCACGGACATTCTCAATAGCGTTGAGCAGTGCGTTTACAAAGTCTGGGTCAGCCTCGGTGAGTGCATCATTTATAACATCACGGGGCACTTCGTAATACTTAGGCAGACTTCCATCAAATTTCAAGGTATAGTCCTTCACTGCCTTGTCGCCGCCTGCCTTTACATTGGCGATTATCTCGGTAACTGTTGCTGTTACACGTTCATTAGTCTCGCCAGTTCTCTTGTTGAGCAGCTGGAAGAATGCCTCCCTCTCCTCAGCGCAGCTTGCATTTATTCTCTTAAGCTCTATCATTATTCTTCAGTGCCTCCTCTATTCTTGATACAAGTTCCTCTATCTCCTGCTGGCGAAGCTTGAGACTTACTGTATTTACGATAAGTCTTGCGGAGATGGGCACTACATACTCGACTACTTCAAGTCCGTTCTCACGGAGCGTTACGCCTGTCTCCACTATGTCAACGATACCGTCTGCAAGCTCCAGCAGAGGCGCAAGCTCCACTGAACCCTCAATCTTTACGATATCTACATCCATATTCTTGCTTTCGAAAAATTTACGGGCAACATTAGGATACTTTGTTGCTATCGTCTTTACGCCAAATCCGCTGTAAAAGTCTGTACCTTTCTTCGCAGCAAGGGCAAAACGGCATCTGCCGAATCCTAAGTCGCAAAGCTCGAAAAACTTGCCCTCCATCTCTATAATAGTATCCTTACCCACAACACCGATATCACATACTCCATGCTCTACATATGTTATTACATCGGCTGCCTTTGCAAGAACTACCTCCATATTTCCATCCGGTATGGGCAGAATAAGACGTCTGCCCTTTTCTCTTACTGCAGTACAGTCAAATCCAAGCTTCTCAAAAAGCGAAACTGTATCCTTTTCAAGTCTGCCCTTTGTAAGAGCTATTCTGAGCGGCTTGTTCGTCATATTCACACCTCCGTATCATCGCTGTCTATCACAACAATTCGTCCAATTTTCTTATTGAGGGCATACTCCCTTGCTGCGTCTATGCTGTCCAGCAAAGAAAGCTCAGTTACTGCGCCAGTCTCCGTGCGGAGTTTCTTTGCAAGAGCTATTGCCTGCATCTCGAATCCCGGCTCAGCGTACACCAATACATCAGCTGGCTTTACGCTTCTCGGATTCTTCTTTACTGCAACTGTTGCAATAGCGTCGATATTTATGCCAAAGCCCGTAGCAGGGATATCATATCCATAATCAGACAGGAGCTTGTTATATCTGCCTCCTGTAAGCACCTCGTCACCATAGCCCTCAAGGTAACCTTTTATTATAACACCTGTGTAGTAATCTGCGTTATTCAACATACCAAGGTCAACTGTAAGCCTGCCCTTGCCCATAAGCTGAGATATTTCTCCGTAGAGTTGCCGGAGATCATCCAGCATTACCTTTATCCTCTCGTTTGAGTAAAGACCCGCTGCCTTTTCAAAGACCTCCTCGCCGCCGAACATTGCCGGGAGTTTTTTTAGTGCTGCGATAGCAGGTGTATCACCCATAGCGTCCAGCATATCGTTAAGTGCCGGATAGTTCTTTGTCTCGATAAGATAGCGGATGTCCTCACGCTCAACCTCAGTTGCATTCAACTCTCTCATAAGCTCCTTGAATATGCCTGCATCACCTATCTCCAGCGAAAAGCTTGTCTCGGAACAGCTCTCCAAAACCTCAATCGCTGTGCTAACCATTTCAAGATCTGCCATATGTGAGGATGAACCTATAAGCTCAATGCCTGCCTGGACTATCTCGTTACTTCTGCCCTTGAGTGCGGACTCAAAACGATAAACACTCTGGTTGTAGAAAAGTCTCAGCGGAAGTGAGGCGTCCTTCAGTCTGGTCGCAACTACTCTTGCGATAGGCATTGTACTCTCCGGACGCATTACAAGCAGTCTGCCCTTGCTGTCGGTCAGCTTGTAGAGACGCTCCTGCTGATAATGTCCCGATTCTGTCTGAAATACATCATAAAACTCCAAAGCCGGTGTTGTCAGCTCGGAATAACCTTTTGTTCTGAATATATCGTGGATCTTCTTCTCGGTCTCACGCTTTACAAGACACTCCTCGAAAAGGAAATCCTTTGTTCCCTCCGGAGTTATCAAATCATATTTTCTCATATTTTCCTCCCGTGCACTTTATCGTGTTAACATGGTACTATAGTAACACATCACAACACAATTGTCAAGTCATATACCCTAAAACATACTCATCTGACTTGATTTCGGCAAGTCGCCAAAGGCATTCAACTTTTCAAGAGTTTCTATCAGTGCTTTTGAAGCTCCGCTTCGCTCCTGAAACTCCTCAATAGAGATAAAATCACGTTTCTGAGCCGCCTCGTAAAGTGCGTTTGCGGCTGCTGAGCCTACTCCCGACAGCGCTCCGAATGGTATACGCAACTTACCGTCCTCTACAACATAGCGGTTTGCCTGTGATTTATAGATATCTACCGGCAGGAACTCAAGACCTCGTGAATACATCTCGTTCACTATCATCAGCAAGTCGAGAAGGTCGGTCTCCTTCTTCGTGCGCTCGTTGCCCTTTTCACGGAGTGATTCAATCGTATCTCTTACCGTTTCCTTGCCCTGAAGGATTATCTCGCAGTCGAAATCATCGCCTCTTGTGCTGAAATATACGGCGTAAAACTCAAGGGGACGGTATAGCTTGAACCAGCCAAGCTTGATGGCTGCCGTTACATATGCTGCAGCATGAGCCTTGGGGAACATATACTTTATCTTCAGACAGCTTTCGATATACCAGTCGGGTACGTTGTGGTCTTTAAGCATTTGTATGCGCTCCGGTGTAAAGGTCTTGGGAGCTTTACCCTTACGGGTATCCTCCATGATAGAGAACGCCTGCTTTGGCTCAACGCCCTTGTATATCAAATATGTCATGATGCTGTCACGAGTACCGATAACGTCGGAAATGGTACATATCTTATTGTCAATAAGATCCTTTGCATTGCCAAGCCATACGTCTGTACCGTGGGAAAGTCCGGAGACCTGCAAAAAGTCACTGAACTTTGTGGGTTTAGAATCCAGCAGCATCTGAATAGTAAAGCCTGTGCCCATTTCAGGTATGCCAAGACTTCCTGTCTTGCAGTATATCTCCTCAGCTGTAACTCCCAGCTCATCGGCATGAGTGCACATTCTTATAACTCTCGGGTCGGTAGTTGGTACGTCACATATATCTAAACCTGTCATATCCTCCAAGTGCTTATACATGGTTGGTACAACATGACCCAGTTCGTCTAACTTCAATATGGTGTCGTGAAGAGAGTGGAAGTCGAAGTGTGTTGTTATTACGTCAGAATCAGCCGAATCCGCAGGATGCTGCACTGGTGTGAAATCATATACATCGTAATCATTCGGCACGACTACCATGCCTCCCGGATGCTGACCGGTGGTGCGCTTTATACCCGTACAGCCTATAGAAAGACGGTTTATCTCTGTGGGACTGCATATCCTGCCACGCTCTTCAAGGTACTTCTTAACATAGCCATATGCAGTCTTATCTGCAACAGCTGCGATAGTTCCGGCTTTGAACACGTTGTCACGTCCGAAAAGCTCCTCGGTATAGCGGTGAGCACAGCTTTGGTACTCGCCGGAGAAGTTGAGGTCGATATCGGGCGCTTTGTCTCCATCGAAACCAAGGAATGTCTCGAACGGGATATCGTGCCCGTCACGATTCATATCTGCTCCGCACTCCGGACAGCTCTTTGCAGGCAGGTCGAATCCGCTGCCGTATGAACCGTCTGTTATGAACTCGCTGTGCTTGCACTTAGGGCAAACATAGTGAGGTACGAGCGGATTTACTTCCGATATGCCTGCCATAGATGCCACAAATGATGAGCCTACTGAGCCTCGTGAGCCTACCTGATAACCGTGGTCAACACTATCCCATACAAGCTTCTGGGCAATGATATAAAGTACCGCAAAACCGTGCTTGATGATAGATGAAAGCTCACGGTCGAGACGCTTTTCAACTATCTCGGGCAGCGGATCGCCGTATATCTCATGTGCCTTGTCGTGTGTTATGCGGATAAGGTCTTCCTCTGCACCTTCGATATTAGGCGTAAACGTACCCTTGGGGATTGGTCTGATGCGCTCTATCATGTCGGCAATAAGGTTTGTGTTATCCACGACTATCTCGTGAGCCTTTTCTGCTCCAAGATATGAAAACTCCTCCAGCATTTCATCGGTAGTCCTCAGATACAATGGAGGCTGCTTGTCCGCATCATCATAGCCCTGACCTGCCTGGAGTATCTCACGATAGATGGCGTCGCCCGGCTCCATAAAGTGAACGTCGCAGGTGGCACATACCGGTATGCCCAGTTCCTCGCCAAGCTTTACTATTGCACGGTTGTATTCACGCAGCTCCTCCATATTTGCGGCTGTACCGTTTCTTATCATAAACGCATTATTTGCCGCTGGCTGTATCTCCAGATAATCATAAAATTTTGCGATATTAACTATCTCCTTGTGCGGTCGGTTATCGACCATTGCCTGGAAGAGTTCTCCTGCTTCACAGGCACTTCCAAAGATAAGTCCCTCCCTATGCTCCATAAGTACAGACTTGGGAATAAGCGGCTTCTTGTAGAAACACTCCAGATGTCCATAGGAAATAAGCTTGTAAAGATTCTTAAGCCCTACCTGATTACGCACAAGTATTATCTGGTGGTAAGATTTTAGCTTCTTTACATCTATATCGGCAGTCTTTGTATTCAGCTCACAGAGTTTTTCAAGTTTCTTCTCCTGTATAAGCTGGTTCACAAGATATATATATATCTTTGCTAACATAAGTGCGTCGCTGTCGGCACGGTGATGGTCGAACTTTCCAAGCTTGAGAGCCTTTGCCACATGGTTAAGCTTGTGCCGCTGGATATTTGGCAGCATTACCTGACAGAGAACAAGCGTATCTATCGTCACAAACTCAAAATCAATATTCTGACGCCTGCAGGCATTCCTTATAAATGATGTATCAAACTGGGCGTTATGAGCTGCAAGTACAGGCTTGTTTCCTCCGCAGAATTTCATGAATTTTTCTATCGCCTGCTTTTCTGACGGAGCGTCAGCTACCATGGAATCATTTATTCCGGTAAGCTCGGTTATCTTCTCGGGGATATGGCGCTCGGGATCCACAAATGTCTGGAAACTGTCCACAATCTGCATATTCCTAAGCTTTACAGCGCCTATCTCGGTGAGCCTGTCATTCATGGTATTAAGACCTGTAGTCTCAACGTCAAATACTATTATCTCGTCATTTATGCTTCTCTCGTCGGGATGGCCGATGATAAGCTTTTTCATAAGGTCGTTTACAACATAAGCCTCGCAGCCATAGATAACCTTAAAATTGTCATCCTTTATTCCGCTCCAGGCGTTCATTGCATCGGGAAACGCCTGAGCTATACCATGGTCTGTTATGGCGATTGCAGGATGTCCCCAGCTGTATGCTCTCTTTACAAGGTCTCCAGCCGGAGTCATGGCGTCCATCTGTGACATATTCGTATGACAGTGCAGCTCCACTCGCTTTTTCTCTGCCGTATCCTGCCTGCCTATACGCTTCACAAGAACGATAGAATCAGGTTTCATTACGTCCTCATGGGCGAAATTATCGTAATCTATCTTTCCGCAGATAAGCAGTGTGCTGCCCTTCTTGATATCTCCCAAAGGCATTTTTCCGATATTCTCGTTAGTATCAAATATCTTCACCAGCACTGAGTTTGTATGATCGGTTATCTGGATAGTCACAATAGTACGTTCTCCTCTTACCTCCTTGAACTCAGGCTTTGCAAAGACATCACCCATTATCACCGTACGTCTGCCCTGCTGCTGTATGGCGTTATCTATGGATATTGGGATATCTCTTATCTGCCTACCCTTGATGAGCACTGCACTGTCAGTCTTTATGTCAGGAATATCACCGTTTACGGGAACTGACTGAGCCTCTGCCGACTGGGGCTTATCACCAATCTTGCTGCCCGACTGAGCTGCCGGAATTACAGGTACAGCCTGCCTTGGGATATTCTCCTCAGCCTTCTGTATCATCTCCTTGTATTCCTCGTCGGTCACTGCATTTCCGCCCTCAAGCTCCACTGTTATGAGCTTTGAAAACATATCGTTTATAATAGCTCTCATCTTATCAGGAACATGGTACTGCATGAGGATATCATATCCACCGTTTTTCAGCACTATATGGAGCTTATCTCCATCAAGTGAGACCTCCGCTCCATCCAGAAAACCGTTTACCACAGAAAGCTCACGTTTTAAAAATGCAAGCAGGTCGCTGAAATAATCAAGTGTAAAGCTCTCCTCACTAAACCTTGGGAGTATACGCACCGACTCTATCTGAAGCAGATCCTGAATGTGACGCTCAAATGAAAATATGTCATCTGACGGAATGAGCGTTGGGAAGTGCACATAAAATGATATACGTGTAAGGTTGTCTGAATATGTCAGCTTATGAATCATGCCATCGTGCATTGACTCGGGTATCTGGGAATCATATTCCTCAAAAAAATCAAAAAGACGGTATTCCATGATCCATTTCCCTTTCCTTATAGCTTTTCAATCTCTGCCATCAGCTCGGGCAGTATGTTCTCTTCGGATACCTTTCTGAGGACTTCACCTTTCCTGAAAATTACTGCGCAGCCATCTCCGCCGGCAATTCCTATGTCTGCCTCTCTTGCCTCGCCCGGACCGTTTACAATACAGCCCATTACGGCAACCTTTATATCCTTGTCAACGTTCTTGAGAGCCTCCTCGACTTTAAGTGCAGTCCCCACTATGTCAATCCTTGTTCTGCCGCAGGTGGGGCACGACACTATCTGGGGGCCTCCTCTTAGTCCTAAGCACTTCAGGATATCTTTTGCTGCATCTATCTCCTTTTCAGGCTTGTCGGTGAGTGATACTCTTATAGTCTCGCCTATGCCGTCGTGCAGCAAACTTCCTATGCCTATAGCTGATTTTATAAGACCCATATGTGCAGTACCTGCCTCGGTAACTCCAAGATGCAGAGGATAAGTGCAGGTCTCTGCTGCAAGCCGGTATGCCTCTATCATCGTATGAACGTCTGAGGATTTGATGGAGATCACAATGTCCTGAAAGTCACAAGCTTCTAACATCCTCACATGACCCATTGCGCTCTCTACCAGAGCCTCAGATGTGGGAGAACCATATTTTGCGAGTATCTCCTTTTCGAGTGAGCCTGCATTTACACCTATACGTATGGGGATATTTCTGTTGCTGCAGGCTTTTACAACCTGCTTTACCTTATCCATTCCACCAATATTTCCGGGATTTATGCGTATCTTGTCTATACCGGCAGCAACTGCTTCTAAAGCAAGACGATAGTCAAAGTGAATATCTGCTACAAGCGGAATGGTTATCTTATCCTTTATGGCAGGTATAAGAGATATTGCCGACATATCCGGTATGGCTGCACGCAATATCTCACAGCCTGCATTTTCAAGGGATACCGCCTGTGCAACACTTCCCTCAATATCGTCAGAACGTGTATTCAGCATGGACTGGATATATATGTGTCTGCCGTCAAGAGTGCAGTCTCCAACCCTGACTGAACGTACATCTCTTTTCATAATTTTCATCCTTTCCTTAGTATGAGCAGACCGCTACGGCAGCCTGCTCATTTGATCAGAAAAACTTTGTTATATCCTGAACAGTGACTGCTATCATCAGCAGGAAAAGCGCTGCCATTCCCACAAGATGCACCATAGCCTCCCGCTCCTTGCTTATAGGCTTGCGTCTTATAGCCTCTATAACCATAAACAGAAAACGGCTTCCGTCGAGTCCCGGTATGGGCAGCAGATTAAATATGCCTACGTTTACAGTGATAAATACTGTCAGCGAAAGAAGTGTGTTCAACGTCTCAGTCCAGTTGTCCCCGGATGACGCAGCCTCACTTATGACTGATATTGTTCCTACAGGTCCCGACAGCTCGTGAAATCCGTACTTTCCAGTTACAAGATCACCTAACGACATCCACACAAGCTTTCCAGTTGCAATAGTATCATTAAACGAAAACTCCACCACGTTGAAGAAAGTCTTCTCCTCGCCCACTATCTTGAAATCCATGCGTCCGCCGGAAAGCTTATGCTCGAATTTTACATTCTCAAGAGTTACCTTTTCACCGTCACGCCTTACTACAACTGTAAAATCATTCTCGTCAGTCGTCTGTATCTTATAGCTGAAGTCGGTTATGCTCCAGATATGCGAACCGTTTACTGAGATTATCTCATCTCCCGGAAGAAGTCCGCACTCATATGATGTTGACACGTTCACATCTCCCTCAAGACACATCAGTGACCAGCAATTCACATTATATCCATATGTTCCACATGAAACACTCTGCGGCTGACTTACATATCGTGTTGGTACAAGCTCGCTCATACACGTGGTGACTATCAGCAGCACAAATCCAAGAAGTATATTCATAAATGCTCCTGCCAGAACGACTATCATCCTCTGCCAGACCTTTTTCTTTTCATAGGCCCTGGGATTGTCGCTCGATTGGTCTTCTCCCTCCATGGAGCAAAAGCCGCCAATCGGAAGAAGTCGGAGCGAATACAAGGTCTCACCCTTTTTGAATCCAAAAATCTTTGGACCCATGCCAATCGCAAATTCATTTACCTGTATACCGTTGAGCTTGGCGGCTATAAAGTGCCCGAATTCATGTATCGCAATTATAACGCCAAAAATAAATATCGCAATGAGGATCGTCCATATCGACATAGTATGAGTTTTCCTTTCTGAACGCAGTTATATCAATCCGAGCACAGTCTCACGAGCTGCCTCGTCAGCTTCAAGTACATCCTCAAGACATGATATCTCCCTGAATGGCACAATATCCATAGCTCTTTCCACAAGATCTGCTATATCAAGAAAACCTGTCTTACCCTTTAAAAACGCCGCAACTGCCACCTCGTTTGCCCCATTCATAACAGCTGGTACAGTACCTCCACGACGTATTGATTCTATCGCCATGGGCAGACAGCGAAATGTCTCCATATCGGGCTTTGCAAATGTAAGCTTTCCATAATCCGTGAGAGACAATCTGCCTGTAGGACAGGGCATTCTGTCGGGATACAAAAGAGCATACTGTATCGGTATCTTCATATCCGGTACGCCCAGCTGCGCTATCACAGAATAGTCGTCGTACTCTACAGCAGAATGAACCACACTCTGTCGATGAACGATCACTTCTATCTGGTCAGGCGTTACGTCAAAAAGCCACTTTGCCTCGATAAACTCCAATCCCTTATTCATGAGAGTTGCAGAATCTATGGTTATCTTACTGCCCATATCCCAGTTTGGATGCTTGAGAGCATCCGCAGCCTTAACATTTACAAGCTCATCAGCAGTCTTGCCGTAAAAGGGACCTCCGGAGGCTGTCAGTATAATTTTATGCAGCTGCTTTCTGGAATTTCCCTGCAGGCACTGGAAAATTGCGGAATGCTCACTGTCTACCGGATAGATGGGCACTCGCTTTTCACTGGCTGCTCTCATAACAAGACTTCCACCCGCAACCAGAGTTTCCTTATTTGCAAGAGCTATGGGAATTCCTGCCTCTATAGCTGTAAGGGTAGGCTTCAGTCCCACCATTCCCACTACGGAATTAAGCAATATATCCGCCTGCGTGTCAGAGGCTACTTCACAAAGTCCATCCATTCCGCAGACTATATTCACGTCGATGTCAGAAAGGCGTGCTTTCAGGTCATTATACAGTTCCTCACAATAGATACAAACAGTCTTTGGCTTATATTTCCTCGCCTGTTTTTCAAGCAGCTCCACACTCCTGAAGGCAGCCAGTGCATGGACCTTAAATCCGTGTTTGTCAACAACTTCGAGTGCCTGTGTGCCTATTGAGCCGGTTGAGCCTAATATGGAAATTCGTTTACCCAAGGTAAAAGCTCCTCTCTCAATGCGGCAATACCCCTCACAGTTTAGCTGCAAGGGGCTGTCGCTTATTTATCAGATATAATAAATCGGAATTGCGGATACGCAGGCGTAAAACATAGGTACTGTAAAGAGTACACTGTCGAATCTATCCATTACGCCGCCGTGTCCGGGCATTATGTTGCCAAAGTCCTTGATGCCTCTCTGGCGCTTGATAAGCGATGCACAAAGATCTCCCAGAACTCCTGTTACTGAACATACTACTGCTGTAAATATAAGCCACAGGAACTGAACATGAACTCCGGAAGCAAGTCCATATATCATGCTCACAAGCAGCATTACTACTATATCAGCAGCTATACCGCCAATAAATCCCTCAACTGTTTTCTTAGGACTTATCTCCGGGCAGAGCTTTCTCTTACCGAAGTATATGCCTGTGAAATACGCTCCTGTATCTGATACCCACGCTGTGCAAAGGGCAAGTATTACATAAACCAACCCGAATTTGCTGCTCATCAGCAAAAGCGATACAAGTAGATTCATAGAATATGTAACAAAAACTGCTGACAGTATCATAAAAGCTGCCTGGTGGAAGGTCCTGTTGTTATGATCTCTTATAAAGTCAAAGAACATGACCATAACTGCAAAAATAGATATGAGCGTATCCCAGCCCCACAGTCCGAAAAACCTGAAAAACGGCGTGAGCAACGCTCCTGCACAAGCAGCAGCAAGGGATAAGGAATACTTTGTACACTTGTCAGCCTTGAAAAGCTCAAGTATCGCCATTGCCGATATAAGACCTATGCAAAGCGGGAATACAAAGGTGCGATTAAGGATCAATACGAGTATAAGCAGTGCAATTGCAACTGCACCAGAAATAATACGTGTTTTCATACTCAGACACCTCCGAAGCGTCTGCCTCTGCCGGCATAGTCCCAAAGAGCCTTGTCAAGCTCACTTCTTGCAAAATCCGGCCAGAGAACATCTGTGAAATAATATTCAGCATAGGCACACTGCCAGATAAGGAAATTTGAAAGTCTCAGTTCTCCGCTCGGACGTATCATAAGGTCAACATCAGGTATCTCCTTTGTGTAGAGATGCTCACCTATCATTTCCTCGGTGATGCTCAGCGGGTCGATCTCACCATTTACAGCTTTCTGAGCAAGCTGTCTAGCAGCGTATGCTATCTCGTCTCTTCCGCCATAGTTGATGGCAAGGATAAGATTCATCTTGTCGTACTTCTTTGAATCCTCCTCCAGTTCTATCATGCGGTTGCGTATTCTCTCAGGAAGACGTGATTTGTCGCCTATGAAAATCATACGTACCTCCTGTTCCAGATACTCATCGCAGTCGTTGAGATATTCCCAGAGCAGATTCATTATAGCGTCTATCTCCTCCTGCGGACGCCGCCAGTTTTCGGTGGAGAACACGTAAAACGACGCATTCTTTATGCCAATAGAACGACAATAACGAGTTATATCGTGAAAGGTCTTAGCCCCCTCACGATGCCCAAACTTTCTCGGCATATTGCGTTTTTTAGCCCATCGTCCGTTTCCGTCCATTATGAAGGCAATATGCTGCGGAAGATTTTCCGGCAGAGACTTTTCAGTCTTTGCCATATCCTTTTTTAAAAAGGGAAAAGCCATTTTCTTTTCCTCCTCAGATGCTCATTATTTCCTTTTCCTTATCAGCAACAGCCTTATCCACCTCATCGCAGTAGCGGTCGGTAAGCTTCTGAACATCCTTTTCGCCTGTCTTAACGTCATCCTCAGTGATCTCTGAGTTTTTCTTCATAGTCTTGAGCTTATCCATAGCGTCACGACGGACGTTTCTCACAGCGACCTTAGCCTCTTCACCGTACTTCTTGATGGATTTGCAAAGCTCCTTACGTCTGTCTTCTGTGAGCTGCGGGAATGTGAGACGCAGCACCTTGCCAT
>CALXBL010000015.1 GCA_944386525.1 uncultured Ruminococcus sp.
AACAGCCACTTTCAACAGTGACTGCTTGTTTGTAAATTCCTTTTTAACTTATTTCCCCAATTATTGACAGAGAGCCTATTTGTTTATTCATCCAGACTGAAAGTGAGGGTGATATCACCGGTTTTACCATCGATATCAGCGACGCATTCTTTTGCAGCAAGAGTGCATATATGTTCAGCGCCACATAGAACAGGATAGTTTGCGGTAAGTTCTGCGAAAACCACAGGAGCTTCAATAATAAGTCCGCCCAAGCCTTTAACTGGGATATGTTGAGGTATATTTTTGACAGCATATATGTGATCCTTGCTGACGTTTTCCGGAAGGTTATCGTTGCAGCAAACTATGACTGGCAGCTTTGCGTGACCGGGGCGTATGCCGCTGCATCTGATAAAGCAGGGGTTTTTTATCACATCAAGGAAGTGAACGACACCTGTTGGAGCGCTTAAAACTTTGTCGTGGAATATAAGCCGGCTAAAGCTTGGGAGACTTTCATACCATTCAAAATCACTGTACCGTTCAGCGATCAGTTTTTCTGAATTTGGCAGTTTGCCGTTAAACAGCGAGATTGACTCGTCGTATGTAAGCATGAACAGATCTTCAGCTTTTCTGAGAATTCCCATATCAACAAAAGCCTGACCAGTACGAATTCCATACACATCGAGCAGCTTTATGAATTTTCCATGATAAATCCGAATCTCTTTTCGGAAGTCCGAGGCTCTCTTAATATCTATTACAGATCTTATATATTTTTTGTCGTTTGATTTCTGACGGGTAATGAATCTTCTTTTCATCTTAATGTAGAGGGTGTTGAACAGATTTGAACAGAGACAGTCGGATAGGCTTGATATTATCTTGTTAAAAATCTCCTGGATATTATGTGTGTCGTTAGTGTTGGGGTCATAATTGGAATATTCCTTGAGCTGTTGTCTGAGTTTCTGGCAGATTTCATCACGTTGATTCAGGTTGTTTTCCAGGAGTTTATTAAGTTTCAGTGCAATATTGCGGCTGCTGCGCCATGTAGAAACGCCTTTGCCTTCCAGAAGGTGCTTCCAGAAAAGTCTGCCTGAAAGATTAACGAATTCTTCAGTGTTTTCGTGGAATGACATGAGTATCTGTAAAGTTTTTAGCCGTTTTGTATCGAAGTAGAGACGACCGTTCACATATACAAGGTATTCCATCAACTCTGGAGATATGATCTTCTTATAGCCTATCTGATGGAGTGTTTTAAGCATTATCTGGCGTGAGAGCATGAGTGCTATAGAAGCGTTGAGAGGTTTTGTAACGCCGGGATAATAATTGCATACGCCTTTTGTATCAAGTATTATGTTGTCTTCTTCGGCGTCACTCAGTTCAGCGATCTTGTTAACTGAAATAAGGTATAGTTTTCTCGTCTCATAGTCCACAATGAATTTTATAGTCAAATGACAATTCCGGAACATTACCTTGAGATCGTTGGAAATATTCAGCAGTTTTCTGACAAGAGAGCGTTCAGCAGTGAGGGCACCTTCTGCTTCATAAGCAAATAGAATATTGTCAGTATCATTGTGACAATATATAGAAAACGGGACGCCTCTTTCAATGAAGTCTGAATTATATCCTTTACCTATAGTTATCATAGTTTCATTAAGAGCGCCGCCGTTGCAAGCAGTCTGTATACCTCCGAAAACAGTGGCATTGACCATTTCCTGTACGATAACACAGGCTTTGATGCTATTTGAGCAGTGATTGCCGATATAGTCACGTGCTTCTGAGAATAATCTTTCTGCATATCTGACGATAATAGATTTCTGAATATGCATATAATGAGGCGGTTCATATTCCGGGAGATTTATATCGCCGCTGGAAGAATTATCATATGAAAGTGAAAGCCTTACAATAAAGTGGGTAGTGTGCTGAAAATGATTTTGCAGATAGTTATTGAGTTCATCTTCTGTGAAATCTTCAGTTATACAGAAAAATGGTGGTACACGGATTCCGCTTTCCTGCAGACGAAAAAGTATATCCGCCTCAGTGCCGGCCGAATGCTGGCAAAAATTAAGCAGATCAATAATCATTTTTTGTAACAGTACTCCTTATATAAATTGCTGCGGGAGCAGTAAATCTATTATATACTTATATCATTATAGCATAAGTGATTTCTTGTTTTGACAACAGTCTGTAAACAATATTTTATTATATAAAACATTCTGCGTACACCGTACACCGGTTTTCTGGTGGAGGTTAAATTTTGCCTTGACCTTCAGATGAAATTGTGATAAAATAATAGTGAACATGTACATATATGAAAGGCGGTAACTTAGGCACTATGAAAATCCTGGTAGTTGGTATGGGTCTTATAGGCGGCTCAGTCTGCAAGGCTCTGAAGAGAAAGTGTGACTATATTATCCACGGCTGTGATACGGACGAGGAGGTCCTTAAAGCCGCAATGGAAGATGGTGCCATTGATGGCATCGGTAAAATGGAGGACGGTGTATATGATATATGTATAGTGTGTCTCCATCAGAGAGTGGCGCAGCCGTGTATGAGACAGGCACTGCCATTTCTGAAGAAAGGTTCTATCCTTATGGATATGTGCGGACTTAAAGGTCAGATGGTACTTGAATTTACAAATGCCTGTCGGATAGCAGGACTTTACTACGTAGGAACTCACCCTATGGCCGGCAGGGAAAAGAGCGGATATTTTGCAAGTATACCTGATCTTTTTGATAGAGCAAACTTTATCATAACTCCAACATACGGCACCAGCAGCGAGGCAGTCGAAAGAGTTTCTGACCTTGCAAGAGAAATAGGCTTTGGAAAGATCGTGCTTACGACGCCTCACCGTCATGATGATATGATAGCATACACATCACAGCTTGCACATATTGTATCAAGTGCATATGTTAAGGACGACTGTATGGATGATGCAGTCTCATTTTCTGGCGGCAGTTTTCAGGATATGACGAGAGTTGCAACAATGGACGAGAAGATGTGGTCATCGTTATTTATGGATAACCGTCTGCTGCTGCTGCATCATCTGGAGCTGCTTATAGCACATCTGTCTGAGTACAGAACTGCACTTGAAACGCAGGACGAGACAGCACTTCAGCTGCTTATTGCAGATGGCAGGAGAGTGCAGGAGGAAAATGTTCGCAAGAGAAAGCGTGATTTAGAGGAAAAGGAGCATAATAATGAACTGGTGGCAGGTTGATATCTATACAACAACGGCAGGAATTGATATTCTTTGCAGCAGTCTTATGGATCTTGGCATAAGAGGCTTTTCCATTCAGGATGCAGAGGATTTCAATGAATTTCTGGAAAACAAGGATGGTAAGTGGGACTATATCGACGAAGATCTTATGGGACTTTCAAATTGTGAGAGCTGTGTTACTATTTATTTGCCTGAAGATTCTCAGGGTGCAGAGACTCTCCGTATGGTGAAGGAGTTGCTTTCAAGAATGAAGTCGGAGGATACCGAAAAGGTTTACGGCAGACTTGAAGCTGAGCTTTCGGGTATATGCGAGGAGGACTGGGCTAATAACTGGAAGCAGTATTTCAAGCCGTTTTGTGTAGGCGAAAAACTCTACATTAAACCAAGCTGGGAGGAGGGTAGTTGCCCTGATGGCAGAACTATTCTTGAGATTGATCCGGCAAGCAGTTTTGGTACAGGTCAGCACCACACAACAAGGCTCTGTCTGGAGCTGCTGGAAAATGAGGTGTCGGAGGGCACAAAACTTCTTGATTTGGGTTGCGGAAGCGGTATTCTCTTTATTGCCGGAATGCTCCTTGGAGCAGAAAAGGCATTTGCAGTTGATATTGAGGAAAACGCTTCGCGCATTGCAAAGGAGAATGCCGAGAAGAATGCTCTTGATGAGGAAAAATATACAATATGCTGTGGCAATATCCTCTCCGATAGTGAACTTGTAGAGGAGATAGGTACAGGCTACGATATTATCTGTGCAAATATCGTAGCAGATGTGCTGAAGGCTATGGCTCCTATATTCCCGAAATTTCTGAGAGAGAATGGAACCCTCATAATTTCGGGCATAATAAGCGAGCGTAAGGACGAGGTCGTTGATACTGTAGTTGCAAACGGCTTTGAGGTCATTGAGGAAAAGGAAAAGGAAGGCTGGGCAGCAGTTAAGCTGGTGCGTGCTTGAGTGTGTATTAGAATGGAGAATTGAATTTGGCAAGAAAAAAACAACCTGAGAAAAAAAGACAAAGCACCTCTTTTTCAAATGCATATATTGAGGGTGCAGGCATTGTAGCTGAGGAAAAAATAACAGAGACTCTTGAAAAGAATTATATGCCTTATGCCATGAGCGTTATAATTTCCCGTGCCCTTCCGGAGATAGACGGTTTTAAGCCCTCTCATCGAAAGTTACTGTACACTATGTATAAGATGGGGCTTTTAACAGGAGCAAGAACAAAGTCAGCTAATGTTGTAGGACAGACAATGCGTCTTAATCCTCATGGCGACAGTGCTATCTATGAGACAATGGTGCGTCTTGCACGAGGAAACGAGGCGCTGCTTCATCCTTATGTGGACTCAAAGGGAAATTTTGGTAAAGCATATTCAAGAGATATGGCATATGCGGCAAGCCGATATACAGAGGTTAAGCTGGAGCCAATATGTCAGGAGCTTTTTCGTGATATTGACAAGGAGACAGTAGATTTCGTCCCTAACTACGACAACACCATGATGGAGCCAACACTTTTCCCGGCGACTTATCCATCGGTGCTTGTAAACGCCAATGTAGGTATTGCCGTATCCATGGCAAGTTCAGTGTGTCCGTTCAATTTGGCAGAGGTGTGCGAGACTACTATTGCACTTCTGAAAAATCCCGATTATGATATTCTGAGCACGCTTAAAGGTCCTGATTTCCCTGGCGGTGGTTTCCTGCTTATGGATGAACAGGAGCTAAAGAAAGTAATCGATACAGGACGAGGCAGCCTTAAAGTAAGAGCCAAGTGGAATTATGATAAATCCGGAAGCTGCATTGAGGTTACAGAAATACCATACAGTACAACTGTTGAAGCTATTATAGATAAGATAATCGAAAATATCAAAAACGGCAAGCTAAAGGAAATTTCATACGTACGTGATGAGACTGATCTGGGTGGACTTAAAATCGCCATCGACCTTAAACGAGGTGCGGATCCTGAAAAGGTCATGCAGAAACTCTATAAGCTCACTCCCCTTATGGACAGCTATTCGTGCAATTTCAATATCCTCATAGGCGGAACACCAAAGGTAATGGGTGTCCGTGAGATACTCATTGAGTGGATAGCGTTCCGTGAGGAGTGCGTAAGACGCAGAGTTTATTTTGACTTGAATAAGAAACGTGAAAAGCTTCACTTGTTGGAGGGACTTGAAAAGATACTCATCGACATAGACAAGGCTATAAAGATAGTCCGTGAAACTGAGGAAGAGATAAACGTTGTACCGAACCTGATGGTGGGATTTTGTATCGACAATGTTCAAGCTGAGTATGTGGCTGAAATAAAGCTCCGACATCTGAACCGTGAGTATATACTCAACCGTACAAAGGAGATAGACAAGCTTCGTGAGGAGATTGCCGATATGGAGGAGACTCTCAATAGTCCCAGGAAGATACGCAGCATCATTGCCAGGGAACTTAAAGAGACTGCTAAAAAGTACGGTCAGCCAAGAAAAACTCTGTTCTTCCACGCCGACGAGATAACTGATGTGGATACGGATGTGGAGATACCTGATGATCCAATGAATCTATTCCTGACTGAAGGCGGATATTTCAAGAAGATAACTCCAGCATCATTGAGAATGAATGCCGAGCAGAAGCTTAAGGAAAACGACGAGGTGCGCTGTCATGTGGAGACTACCAATCGTGCAGAGATAATATTCCTTACAAGCAAGCAGCAGGCTTACAAGACTAAGGTCAGTGCGTTTGATGTATGCAAGGCAAGTGTTATGGGTGATTATATCCCTGCTAAGCTCCAGTTTGACGAGGGTGAATATGTTGTAGATATGATAGTCACCAGCGATTACAGTGGACAGCTTTTATTTGTATTCGAAAATGGTAAGGCCGCTAAAATTGGAGTAAGTGCCTACGAGACAAAGGCAAACCGCAGAAAGCTGGCAAATGCCTTTTCTGATAGATCGCCCCTTGTGGCAGTGCTTCAGTTTAGTGAGGACTGCGATGTATTAATACGCTCCGATGGCAATCGTGCAGTTCTGTTCAATACAGATATGGTTGCAGCTAAGGCGGCACGTGATACTCAGGGTGTTCAGGTAATGAACCTGAAGGCAAAGCAAAGAATTACCGAGGCTGTTATCCTCAAGCCAGAACAGGCTGAGGAGCTAAAAAAATACAAGGTAAAGACGATACCTGCTGCCGGTGGTATTGCTAAGGATATGGCTGATGTGGGGCAGATGATGCTGTAACTTATAGAAAAGAGTCTTGTGCTTTGGTCTGTAGTGCGTAATATAAAGATTATTTAGTAAGACGGTTTAAATGGCTTATAATAATAAGGGCTGGAAATAAAGCCGGTCATATTAAATCAAAGGTGTAGATATATGAAAAAACGACATCTGACCTCGATGCAGATAATAGCTTTAGGCTTTGCGTTTATCATACTCATAGGAACAATGCTGCTGATGCTGCCTATATCAAGAAATCCGGGAGTATCTCTTGCTTTTCATGATGCACTGTTTACTTCTACGAGCGCAGTATGTGTAACCGGACTTGCAGTGGTTGATACTGCTGACACATATTCAGTTTTCGGCAGGACTGTAATAGTGTTGCTTATCCAGACAGGCGGATTGGGTATAACTACCATAGGTCTTGGATTTATCACAATGGCAGGGAAAAAAATACGTATGCGTGATAGAGTTCTCCTGCGTGAGGCACTCAATTATCCGTCTATGATGGGACTTCAAAGCCTTATCAAGTGGGTGTTGCTTACAACGTTTATCGTAGAGGCGATTGGTGCATTTCTGAGCTTTTTTGTTTTCATACAGGATTATCCATTTTGGAGTGCCATTGGCATAAGTATTTTCCATTCTGTTTCCGCATTCAACAATGCCGGTTTTGATGTTATGGGTGGATTCAATGGACTTACGGGCTACGTTGACAATGTACCTCTGAATCTTATAACAACAGGACTTATCATTGTTGGAGGACTCGGCTTTTTTGTAATAGGCGATATAATTAAGAATCATAATATGCGCAAGTGGAGTCTTCATACAAACGTAGTAGTGCTGATGACAGTTATTTTGGTAGTAGGAGGAATGCTTCTGTTTAAAATAACAGATTCTGGAATTTCATGGTTAGTTGCATTTTCCACAAGTGTATTTACAAGAACAGCTGGATTCTCAACGTATAATATAGGCGATTTCAGTGAAGCGGGACTTTTTGTAATGATGGTACTCATGTTCATTGGTGGAGCACCAGGCTCAACGGCCGGCGGTATCAAGGTGACAAGTATATTTACTGTTTTCAGAGCGATATTAGCTTATCCAACCGGTAAATCAGTTACAGCTTTTAAGCGGAGGATACCTTCTGCAACAGTTCACACTGCATTTACGGTATTTGTAATCGCTCTGACGATAGTGTTTACCAACACGTTTTTGTTAAGTATATTCGAGCCGGATATACCTATTTCTAAGCTTCTTTATGAATCGTTCTCTGCGTATGCTACGGTAGGACTATCAACAGGAATAACGCCGGAATTGAGTGTGCCGGCGAAATTATGTGTTACTGCCACAATGTATATGGGACGGCTTGGTTCTCTTACAATAGTGAGTCTTTTTACAAGAAAGCATAGTGAGCTTACAGAACTGCCGGAGGCGCAGCTTCCCATTGGATAAACGGAGGAGATATAATGAAAAAAAAGAAGTCGAGTATAGAGGTATATGGAATAATCGGTCTTGGACGCTTTGGTTTTGCCATCGCAAGTGAGTTGGCAGCAAATGGTTGTGAGCTTGTAGTAGTTGAAAAGGATGAGGATAAGGCGAATCTTGCATCAGAATTTACGGAAAATGTCTATATAGTTCACGCCCTAACACAGGAGAGTCTTATGCGTGCCGGCATTCATGAATGTGACACTGTAATTATAGGTATTGCAGAGAAGATAGATGCATGTATACTTACAACGCTCCATGTAAAGCGTCTTGGTGTAAAGCGTATTATTGTAAAGGCAAACAGCCAGGAGCAGGGAGATATACTCGAAATGATGGGAGCTGAGGTAGTATATCCTGAGCGTGACATGGCAGTAAGACTTGCACACAGGCTCATAGCGCCGAATCTGCTGGAGTGTATTGAGCTGAGCGAGGATATAAGCATCATGGAGATAGAGATAACTGACAAGGGTGCAGGTCACAGTATACTGTCTCTTGATGTACGCAAGAACTACAACCTTAACATCGTACTGATAAAGCATGAGCAGAACCTGTTGATGGATTTTTCGCCCAGCTTTGAGTTTGCCAAAGGCGACACAATAACCGTTATCGGGCGAAATGAAAATATTCGGCGTCTTGAAAATGTTCTTTGATAGTAAAAATGACTGCTGCGAATTTTGTGCAGCAGTCATTATTTTTTATGATCTCATCCAGGTTCTTCTGTTAAATAGTATAAGGACGGGCAGTATTTCCAGTCTGCCTATTAACATGGTGAGGGTCAGGACAATTTTTGATAAAGAGCTGTATTCAGCAAAGCTTGCATACGGTCCCACAGCCTCAAATGCAGGACCTACGTTTGATATGCACGTGAGTACTGCCGAGAAGTTGCTGAAGAATCCATGTTCTGTTGTATATGTTCCGGCATCTGATATTATGGTAAAAGTATCGCCGTTTACCGGGTCGAATGCCAATAGGAATACAGCCGCCAGAAAGATAAGGAAATAGAGTGTAAAGAAAGCAAAAACATCATTTATTATCTTCTGATTTAGATGTTTTCCTTCGAATCTTGCTCTGGGAACATATCTTGGATTTATGAGAGTTCTTACGTTTACGTATGTCCCTTTGAGTGCAATAACCAGCCTTGATATCTTTATGCCTCCGGCAGTTGAACCAGCCATTGCACCAAAAAACATGACAAGCACAAGAGTGGTTTTTGCGAGCATGGGCCATACGTCGTAATCGGTCGTAGTGTAGCCGGCAGTAGTCATAAGTGACGCCACCTGAAAAAGAGAATGCCTGAACGATTCTTCAGTGGTGTAGTCCTGAGGAAATGAATCGAATCTTCCCACAAGGCTTATGAATACAAGCGCAATGGCAGTACTTATTATGAGGAAATAGCATCTGAATTCCTCACTTTTAAGGACTTCCTTTATCTTGCCTATAAGAATAAGGTAGTAAAGGCTGAAGTTGCATCCGAAAAGTATGAGGAATATAGCCATGACATATTGTGAAAATGGACTGAAAAGCTGCATACTGCCTGGAATAAAGCCGAATCCTCCGGTGCCGGCACAGCCAAATGTTGCCAAAAGACTGAAGAAAAGGTGCTCGTTCTCATATCCGGGAATAGGTTTGTCAAGCATAAGTATTATAATTTCCAGAACAGTCATACCCAGGTAAATCAGATATAGTATTCGGGTAGTCATTTTCATTTTTGAAACGATCTTTCCCACCTGAGGACCGGGACTTTCCGCACGGAGAAGATACATTGAAGAACCGTCATTGCTTTCCGGTATAAATATGAGCACAAAAACGAGTACGCCCATACCGCCTATCCAGTGTGAGAAACTCCGCCAGAAAAGAGTGGAGTGAGAAACGGTAGTTATATCCGAAATGATACTTGAACCGGTAGTAGTGAAGCCAGACATCATTTCAAAGCAGGCGTCTATGTAATTGGGAATATCTCCATTTATAACAAAAGGTACAGCTCCGAACATAGTCATAAAAATCCAAACTATAGCTGTAAGAGCGAATCCTTCTTTCTGGTAGAGGTTGTCACGTTCAGGTTTTGGTATTTGTAGGATAAGACCTATGCCTGTCACAATTATGATTGGAATAAGAAATGCAAGCATATTTTGAACAGATTCTCTGTAGATTATACTCACTGCAAGAGGAGCAAGCATCAGAATGCCTTCCAGTATCATTATTTTGCCCAATATTTTGCCGAGTTTTTTGTAATTCATAGGCGTCACCTTAATTGAAAATATCCGTCAGGTCATCGAAATTCCTGCAAGTAGTAACAACTATAACATTATCACCAAGTTTTATTTTGGAATTGCCGTTGGGGATAATGACCTTATTATTTCTTATAATGCATGCGATAAGACAATTATCTTTAGTTTTAAGCTCTTTGAGAGGCTTGTCATATATCTTTTCCGACTTTTTGACGCAGAACTCCAATACCTCTACCTTATCATTTACGAGTCGGTATAGCGTTAGGACATTGCTTCCTCTGGAATTTGCAAGAGCACGGATGTAGCTTATGACTTTATTGGCCACAATATGGCTTGTTAAGACGGTTACATTATGTCTAACACCAAGTTCCTCCAGAATAGTGTAAAGCTCCTCACTCTGGAGATGTGTGATAGTTTTTCTTACGTTTTTTTTACCGGCAAACATAGCGGCTATCATATTTTCTTCATCAATAGATGTAAGAGCAACAAAAGCGTCCATAGCCTCAATGCCTTCTTCTATAAGCAAATCGTGCTGAGTTTCGTTTCCGCATATGACAGTCACATGAGCAAGATGTTTAGCCAGTTCTTCGGCATCGTTCCTGTTATTTTCAATGAGTTTTACCCTGAATCTTTTTTTTGAGAGTTCCTCAGCTAAATAGAAGCCTATCCTTCCGCCACCGGCTATCATAATGTTTCTGAGAGGCGATTTTACAAGATTCACTTCCGAAAGAAAGTCGCTGAGAGTTTTGTTATCTGAAGTGAAGTGTATTCTGTCGCCTTCTTCTATTCGAAAATTACCAGATGGAATAAATACGTCATCTCCACGCTGAATAGCACAAATAAGCACCTTTGCAGACAGTTTTTTTCCAAGTGATATAAGGGTCTCTCCAATAAGAAGGCAGCCTCTTTCTGCAATAACTTCAACCAACAGAACTCTACCTTTTGCAAAATGTTCTATTGTGTTTACAGATGGAAGGTTTATCAGGTTGAATATTTCGTTTGCAGTTTCCTTTTCTGGATTTACGACCATTGCAAGTCCCAGATCATCCTTCATTATATTAATCTGTTTGTTGTAGTCGGGATTTCTGACACGAGCGATGGTATTTTTAGCTCCCACTTTTTTTGCCACCAAGCAGGCAAGTATATTCATTTCATCGTTTCGAGTCATAGCTATTACGATATCGGCGTTTTCTACATCAGCCTCGTACTGAATGTCCATGCAGGCGCCGTTTCCGACGATACCGAAAACGTCATATTTTTCAATAAGACTTTCTATTATCTCCTGATCTTCGTCGATTATCGTAAGTGTATGACCTTCGCCAGAAAGACTTTTCAGTATAGTTCTGCCTATTGTGCCAAGACCTATAATAACAATTTTCATTTTTAGTTCTCCAGTTAAAATGATGTCTGAGCTTACTGAGGCTCAGTATTATATACTAACACAAATATTTTTAAAAGTCAAGTGAGACAGTTAATATTTATATGATTTTAATGTAAAAAAGCTGCTGTAGGATCACAGCAGCTCATTAGCTTTAACGTTTATCGTCCTCATTGGGATTCTTATGATAGAACACAGGTTCGGAGCGCTTCCATGCCTTTTTCTGTTGAGAGCTGCGGTTTTCATCTGAGGATGTTTTTCTGGGTACAACGTGAACGGCGTCAGCAGCGCGCTGTTTCTGATGTGCAGCGTATGCAGAGTATGCACAGATGATAACATATCCAGCAGAAATAATTACTCCAAAAATAAGGCTTACATGGAAAGTGGAGCCAAGACCTGGTTCTGTAAAGTAGGAGACGAATGCAGCAGCATTATGTCTTAAAGGAGAGCGTTTGACGTCGCTGACAGCTACAAGCGGCGTGCTGGCAATAACCTCACCAGAGAATTTTAGGTCTAAAGTTCCCAAAACATCACCCTTAGCAATAGGTGCAGATATGTCTTCGTAATATGTAGGCACACGTTGTATTGCAGAGGTGTCAACATCAGTGCACCACAGTATCGAGATGGAATCCTGAGGCTTTACAAGAACGAAGTTGCTGTCGCTTCCATCTTTTACTGTAAGTTCAGCTATCTCCTCATCATTGCCTATGACAGTCGTATACTGGAAACTTGAAAAAGCCCAGTCCAGCAGACTTGAAGCGTCTTCAATGTGGTAGAACATAAGATCGCCGTTTTCATTTTCAAATGGTGCGTTCATAAGTATTACAAGGTAAGTAATGCCGTCTTGTGTAGCCATGGTGGCAATGCTTCTGCCACACTTATTAATGTTACTGGTCTTGATTCCTTTTACACCTTCGTAGTAGAACATATTTTCTGAAGCTGTCATGGTATTGGCATGATCCCAGGTCCATCCATTCTGAGCATAAGATGAGGATTGACTTTTTGACATTGTAGTATAAGTATCTGCTGTGGCTATTTCACTGAATTCAGGAACATTTTCAAGTGCGTACTTGGTGATTAGCATTATATCACGAGCAGTGGTTATCTGATACTGGTCATACAAACCGGTAGGATTGGTAAAGTGAGTGCCTGTACAGCCTATAGCGGCAGCTTTTTCATTCATCATACCAACGAATGTATCCAGACTTCCGCCTCCAGCATAGCTTGCCAGCATATATGCAGCCTCGCATCCGGAAGTGAGCATCATAGCGTAAAGGTATTCTCTCACGGTAAGTGTATCGGCTGATTTGATACCAGCATATCGTATATCGTCAGGTTCATCATACCCCTGAAATATTGTATTTGGATTTACAGACATTGTTACGGTAGTATTGTCAAGATCGGGACAGTTTTCCATAACGACGATAGCAGTCATTATCTGAGCCAGATGTCCGGGCATTTCCTGACGATCGGCGTTCTTTTCATATATGACTGTATCGGAATCGAGATTTATCACGATACCTGACGAGCTGTTTATTGTAAACGGCGGAGTAAAGGCATAAGCCTCAGCGCTGATTGAACAAGGCAGGAGCATACCTAAAACTACAGCGGCTATCACAAATGGCATAAGACATCTGAGCATTATTTTTTTCATATAACAACAACCTTTCTTATGATATGGGATCCAAAAATATCATTCGACTTATTTCTCTATTATTATATCAAAAAAATTATTTTTCGAAAAGACTTTTTTGAAAAATATATTTACCTTTTTCGGGAAATATGATAAAATAAGGTAAGACAAGTATTATAAAGAGAAAGATACGCATATATATTTAAACAAAAGAACAGGAGGAATAAGAATTGGTTTATGTAACAGGAGACACACACGGAGATTATGAGCGTTTCAGCGACCCTTTTCTGAAGAAGCTTGACGAGGACGACACCCTTATAATATGCGGAGACTTCGGCTTTATATGGGACGGGTCGAAATATGAGGAGAACATCCTCAAAAAGCTTGCGCAGAAGAAATACACCATAGCATTTATCGATGGATGTCATGAAAACTTCGATATCCTTGAAAGGGATTATCCTCTCATAAGATGGAACGGAGGCATAGCCCGTGAAATTGCGCCCAATATAATACATCTACAGAGAGGCGAGATATATACCATTGAGGATGAAACATACTTCACCTTTGGCGGAGGACACAGCCAGGATGTTGAATACCGAATTGAAACAGGCAACTGGTGGAAGCGTGAACAGCCAACTCATAATGAGATACGTCATGCTATCCATAAGCTTCAGCAGTACGATTCAAAGGTAGACTACGTAATAACTCATGAACCGCCGGCGTCATTAAAGGACTGTCTTGGCGTGGACGTCCAGCAGAGACTGGAAATACATACTTTCTTTGAGGATATAATAAAGGAGTGCGAATATAAGCGTTGGTTCTTCGGCAAGTGCCATATGGACAGGTTCATTCCGCTGAAATACTATGCTGTATTTGAAGAGATACTTCCCGTAGAGCCGAGAAAACGCAGAGCTCTTTTTGGAAGAAGATAGATCATATCGTCCGCAGCGTTAAAACTGCGGACGTTTTTAGCCTACTGAAGGCTTACGAACTCAGCGCTCACATAACCGGTGATACCCTGATAGAATATAACATACCAGTCGCCGGTTTTTCCGTAGATTGTGACAGTGCTGCCGTCTGGTATTGATCCGATTATTCTGCCGTTCATGGCAGGATAACTTCTGATATTCAGGTTACTTCCGCCGGCTGTAACTATGCCAGACTGTACAGGTCCCGCCATTACAAATGGTATACCAAAGTAGTCGCAGAGTGACTGCACGAGATTAACAGCTATGGCATTAAGGTTATTCTTTATCCATGCAGCGTCCTGAACATTGTCATGGTATCCGATCTCACATAAAACTGCTACAGCTTTAGTTTGAGTTACTTCTCCCAGTGATGTTGTAGGACGTGGAGTGACCTTATCCGGAAGAGGATATATCATCATGAAATTGTTAGCAATTATAGTGGCAAGGGTTTCGCTCAGATCGCTCATAGGTGAGTAGTAGATATCAATGCCACGCAGCCTTCCTGAAAGTGATTCAGGAGCGGCGTTGCTGTGGAGAGCAAGATGCACATCAAAGTTGCCGGAGTTTGAATCGGCAATGGCGCCGGCTGCACCTTTGTTCGGATCGTTTCTTCTGTATACAATGCCGCTGGAACGGAGATAAGGCTCCATTCTGTCGGCGATTTGGTTCATATAGAGTTCCTCGTTTCCGCCGTTCACATAGGGATTCCACTCTTGAGTGGAAGGGCTTAAAAAAACACTTGGCATTTGTATGACCTCTTTTTCTGATGGTACAGGTAAAAAGCCTGTTCCCTATATTCTATGCAGAGAATCTCAAAGGGGTGTTATATTCTGGTTGCGAGCTTTTCGGAATATTCATCTCTGAATGCAGAGAATCTGTTCTCATCAATAGCGTCACGAATCTTCTCCATGAGAGTGTTGTAGAAGTAAAGATTATGCTGAACTGCAAGTCTGCCGGCAAGCTGTTCATTCGCTTTGAACAGATGGCGGACATATGCACGTGAAAATTTGCGGCAGGTAGGACAACCGCACTTAGGATCAATGGGACGGTCATCAGTAATATGCTTTTCGTTGGTTATGTGGAGTATGCCGTTCCATGTGAAGACAGTGCCGTGTCGTGCATTACGGCTTGGCATAACGCAGTCGAACATATCAACGCCTCTGTACACAGCCTCAATGATATTCTGTGGAGTGCCGACTCCCATAAGGTAACGAGGCTTATTGACGGGCATAAACGGCTCCACCTGTTCGATTATGTGGTACATTACCTCAGCAGGTTCACCCACAGCCAGACCGCCGATAGCGTAGCCGTCCAGACCAAACTGAGCTATTTCCTTGATATGTGAGACTCTCAGCTCGTCGAAAGTACCACCCTGATTTATGCCGAAAAGCATTTGTTTCGGGTTTATAGTTCCCTCAGCAGCGTTAAGTCTTGCCATTTCCTCCTGACAGCGGTGGAGCCAGCGGGTAGTTCTTGCGCAGGAGTCCTTAACATAATTAAAGGGAGATGGATTCTCAACGCATTCGTCAAAAGCCATGGCAATGGTTGAGGCAAGGTTTGATTGTATCTGCATACTTTCCTCGGGACCCATAAATATACGCTTACCGTCAATATGTGACTGAAAGTATACACCCTCCTCTTTTATACGGCGCAGCTTAGAGAGAGAGAATACCTGGAATCCGCCGCTGTCTGTGAGGATAGGCTTTTTCCAGTTCATGAACTTGTGGAGACCGCCCATTGTGCGGATGATCTTGTCGCCGGGTCTCAGGTGCAGATGATAGGTGTTGCACAGCTCCACCTGACATTTAAGGTCAACCAGATCGATAGATGAAATGCCGCCTTTTATAGCAGCAGAAGTGCCGACATTCATGAAAAATGGCGACTGTATAGTACCATGTACTGTTTCAAATACGCCGCGTCTTGCGTACCCGTCTTTTTTGATCAAAGTGAACATAAATTCTCCTTATTTTCAAGAGTTCTTGACTCGTGTTTTTCATAGTAGCCTATAAGTTTTCCTGATTCATCTCTTAGAACTGTCATGTATATATCGGAGTTATCCTTCTTCTTGTGAGCAGTAAAAACTTTATTATGGCTCACATCTTCAGCAAACCATTTAAGTATATTTTTTATGGTGTTATTTGAATCAGGATTGTGGCAGTCCAGTAGAGACTTTCCTAAGAGCGCATTTCCGCCGTATTTATGATATCTCACAATGGCAGAGGGATTCATGTAAATTATAGTATGTTCTGTATCGCATATAACGATTGGAGCCTCATCGGCATCGATAATGCTTTTGAAAAATTCTGACAGCTTCATATTGTTCTCTTAAATAATGCACATTGCATCGCCAAAGCTGAAGAAACGGTATTTTTCCTCGACAGCGACTTTATATGCTTGCATAGTTTCCTCATAGCCCATGAACGCAGATACCAGCATGATAAGAGTGCTCTCCGGAAGATGAAAGTTTGTGATAAGCCCATCCAGTACCTTGAATTCATATCCGGGGTAAATGAATATATCGGTATAGCCTTCGTCAGCTTTTATTTCGTTGTTGTTGAATGTGGCGACTGATTCAAGGGTTCTGCAGCTTGTAGTTCCCACTGCAATAACACGTCCTCCGTTTGCCTTGGTCTGTCTTATCTTTTCGGCAGTTTCCTCCGGTAGACAGTAGTGCTCACTGTGCATTTTGTGTTTGAGCACATCGTCCTCCTTTACAGGGCGGAAAGTTCCAAGACCTACATGGAGTGTCACATATGCAAAGTCAACGCCCATATCCTTTAGTTTCTGCATCATTTCCTTAGTGAAGTGGAGTCCCGCCGTAGGAGCAGCAGCAGAGCCGAGTTCGCGTGAGTATACAGTTTGGTAACGTTCCTTATTCTCAAGCTTTGTAGTGATATAAGGCGGCAGAGGCATCTGTCCCACATCTTCCAGTGCAGTGTAGAAATTTCCCTCACACTCGAATTGAACAATACGGTTTCCGTCGTCCTTTACTTCGACCACTTCAGCAGTAAGACGTCCTCCGCCAAATGTGAAACGTGCACCGGGCTTTGCCTTTTTTCCGGGACGGCATATTATTTCCCAGAGCTTGTCACCCTTCTGCTCCAGAAGCAGAAACTCAATAAAAGAGCCTGTACCTTCCTTTTCGCCGTAGAGACGTGCAGGCAGTACACGGGAATCATTTACAACGAGCAAATCACCTTTTTTAAGGATATCGCATAGATTGTAGAAATGGCGGTGATGAATTGTCCCGGAGTTTCTGTCAATGCACATCATTCTGGAGTGGTCACGAGGCTCAACAGGCGTCTGGGCAATATAGCTCTCGGGAAGATTATAGTAAAAATCAGATTTTTTCATTTGAAACTCCCATTTTTTTAAAAAATTCTATTGACAGGTAAACCTAAAAATGATATTATATATTTAATATAGGGAACCGGAAGGTTCCAAAGGCAGAGGCGCACTCCCGATTAGTATTGTCTGACAGGATAACCAATCCGCTTAATGCAGATAAGAAAGGCGGTGGTGCCGAAGACGTATGCTTTGGTGAGGCAGCGTCTGGGCAGATTCCCGAACAGGGCTCTGACTGTCATCGTTATGATGGAGTGCTGTCGCATATACAATAGTGTAATGTGTCAACTATTCTATTATATCGCATGATCAGCCGGTTTTCAACCGGTTTTTTCATATTTATCAGATTTTTTGGAGGAATTACAAAATGAAACAGTTTCATGTGGGTATTATTGGTGCAACCGGTATGGTTGGCCAGAGATTTGCAACACTTCTTGACGAGCATCCGTGGTTCGATGTAAAGGTACTTGCGGCTTCACCGAGAAGTGCCGGCAAAACATATGAGGAGGCTGTAGGCAATCGCTGGGCTATGGCAGTTCCAATGCCTGAGTCTATGAAAGATATGATTATTATGGACGCACAGGCTGATATTGAAAAGATCGCATCAATGGTAGACTTCGTATTCTGCGCAGTTGACATGAAAAAGGATGAGATCAAAGCTCTGGAGGAGGCATATGCTAAGGCTGAGTGTCCGGTAGTATCCAACAACTCTGCACACCGCTTTACACCGGATGTTCCTATGGTAGTTCCGGAAGTAAACCCTGAGCATATCGAGATCATAAAGAGTCAGAGAGAGCGTCTTGGCACAAAGAGAGGCTTTATTGCAGTCAAGTCCAACTGCTCTATCCAGAGCTATGTACCTGCACTTTCACCTCTGCGCAAGTTCGGAATCAAGAATATCCTTGCCTGCACATACCAGGCTATCTCCGGCGCAGGAAAGACATTCGACACGTGGCCTGAAATGGTTGATAACATCATTCCGTATATCGGCGGCGAGGAAGAAAAATCTGAGCAGGAACCGTTGAAAGTATGGGGTACCATTGAAAATGGTGAGATTGTAAAGGCTAAGAGTCCGCTCATTACAACACAGTGCATCAGAGTACCTGTATCAGATGGACATACAGCAGCAGTATTTGTAACATTCGAGAATAAACCCTCCAAGGATGAGATACTGAAGATATGGAAGGAATTTGCAGGCGTTCCGCAGGAGCTGGAACTTCCGTCAGCACCTAAGCAGTTCCTCAACTACTTTGAGGAGGATAACCGTCCGCAGGCTAAGACTGAGAGAAATCTTGAAGGCGGTATGGCAGTATCTATCGGCAGGCTTCGTGAGGATACAATGTTTGATTACAAATTCGTCTGCCTGTCCCACAACACACTGAGAGGCGCAGCAGGTGGTGCGGTTCTTCTGGCAGAGCTTTTGGCAGCTAAAGGCTATTTTGACAAGGACTAAATTATTTTATTATAAATTCTGACAAGGAGGTTTATGTATGAAAAATACTATTTTTACAGGTGCTGGCGTTGCTATCATAACTCCTATGACAGCAGACGGAGCTGTTGACTTTGATGGTTTGAAGAAGCTTATCGACTTCCAGATCGAGGGCGGCACCGACGCTATCATTATCTGCGGCACAACAGGCGAGTCATCAACCCTGAGCGATGAGGAGCACCGTGCAGCTATCCGATGTGCAGTGGAGCATACTGCTAATCGTATTCCGGTTATCGCAGGCACAGGCAGCAACGACACTCAGTATGCTGTAGATTTGTCTCGTGAGGCTCAGGAGTTGGGCGCAGATGGTCTGCTTATCGTAACACCTTATTACAACAAGTGCACTCAGAAGGGACTGTATAAGCACTATATGCAGATAGCTGACAGTGTTGATCTGCCTATTATTCTCTATAATATTCCCAGCAGAACAGGCGTTGCTATCGATATATCTACTGTAGAGGCTCTGGGTCAGCACAAGAATATCGCAGCTGTAAAGGAAGCATCTGGCAATATCAGCTATACAGCAAAGCTTGCTGCAAAGTGCGGAGATATAGTTGATATCTACAGCGGCAACGATGATATGATCGTTCCTATTATGTCACTTGGCGGCAAGGGTGTTATTTCAGTACTTTCAAATATACTGCCCGGCGAAACACATCGTATGTGTCAGCTTTGTCTTGACAACAATTTTGTCGAGGCTACAAAGCTCCAGCTTGATTATCTGAATCTTATTAACACCCTGTTTATTGAGGTCAATCCTATCCCTGTAAAGGCTGCTATGAACATGATTGGTCTGCCGTCAGGTCCATGCAGAATGCCGCTGTGCGAAATGACTGATGAGCACATTGAGGCTATGCGCAAGGCTCTTATCGCAAAGGGACTTATTGGCTGAGCAGCAATTTAACGGAAAGGATACCGCAGCTGCGGTAAAGGTACAGGAATATGACAAATATTGTAATTTGCGGCGCAAATGGAAAAATGGGACATACCGTTGCTTCATGCGTTGAATCCAGAGAAGATTGCCGTGTGATCGCAGGTATTGATTCCTACACAAAAGTTTACAGTGATTTCCCTATAGTGGAAACACCTTCAGAGCTTAAAGAAAAGCCTGATGTTATCATAGACTTTTCAAACCCCTTATCGCTCGATGGACTTCTGGAGTATGGTCTTGCAAACAATGTAGCTTTAGTACTTGCTACAACTGGCTACAGCGATGAGCAGATAGCTAAGATAAAGGCTGCGGCAGAGCAGATACCTGTTTTCTTCACATTTAATATGTCACTTGGTATCAACCTGTTGGTACAGCTTGCAAAGACAGCAGTATCTGTTTTGGGTGATCAGTTTGATATAGAGGTAGTTGAAAAGCATCACAATCAGAAGATTGACGCTCCCAGCGGTACAGCAATCATGATAGCTAATGCCATCAATGAGACTCGTGATAATCAGTATCATTATGTATACGACCGTCACGCACGCCGCATGAAGCGTGAAAAGTCCGAGATAGGTATGCACGCTATAAGAGGCGGCACTATCGTGGGCGAACACGATGTTATATTTGCAGGCAGAGACGAGGTGATAACCCTGTCTCACAGTGCAGCGTCCAAGAGTGTTTTTGCAGTAGGCGCAGTAAATGCCGCTGTATTTATAAAAGGAAAGGACGCAGGTCTTTACGATATGGCACAGCTTGTTGAAAGCCAGAAAGCCTGAATTTAATAAACTCATCCCGGTTTCGGAAGGAACCGGGATTTTTGTTTTTTATTTATTCTTGATATATGTTTGAATCAGCACTATACTTGACGTATATCAGGATATTATGTTATAATTATAATAAAATAGCAGCTTAGTGAATGTATGTGTCACATTTACACATAACAGGAGTTTTGGAGGCAGAAAAATGAGAATGAAGCTTCGATCGAATAATGAACAGACTATACTCAATATCATAGCGTCGCCAAAGGAGATTGTTTCCATAGGTGAGCTTGAAAGTATAAATCGACTGCAGGGAAATGGTTTCTTTGTCCCTGAGGTGAGCAGAACCGGATTTCTAAAGCGGTATAGTATTACTTATACAGGGCCGAAGTGCATAACCCTCAGTGAATATCTGAAGACGGGGTTGTCTAAGCGTGATTTTATGAATATTATTGCTCAGGTTGTGCTTGCAACAAAGAAGATGGACGGCAGACATCTTTCATTAAAGCATCTTTTGCTAAATCCCAGATATATATTTGTAGACACAGCAGAGAACAAGCTTTTCTTTATATATATACCAACTATATCTGGGAACAGCAATGCCGATATGCTGAGATTTATATCCAGAATAATACAGGAGACATCATATAATTGCCGTGAAAGCCTGAAATATGTTGCAGACCTTGAGGATTTTCTGAATCAGCAGAGTGCATATTCAGTAACCGACATATCTGAATATTTATCACAGCAGGACGCGGGCGCTGCAAAGATATTGAGTGAGGACAATTGCAGTGAGAGAGCATTTATTACAGATAAGCCGGGCGAATATTATGATTACTGCAACAGGCTCAAAAATGGGGAGAGTAATATTGATCAGATTCCTGATGCTGAAGAAACAACGGTTTTGAGAGATGATTCAGCTATGGATCTGTTTCAGAAGAGTTCTTCTCCGGAGTATGCGTATCCATATCTTATACGTATATCCACAGGAGAGAAGATATCAGCTAATAAGCCGGTATTCCGTATAGGCAAGGATCCTCTTAGTGTTAATTATTGTGTTATAAACAATGGAGCCGTAAGCAGAAAACACGCTGATATAATTACAAGGGGCGACAGATATTATATCTTAGACCACAACTCTACAAATGGTACATATGTAAACGAAAAAATGATATCATCTGATATTGAGACCGAAATATACAGCGGCAGTACGATCCGATTGGGAAATGAGGAATTCCGGCTGTATGCAGATTGAATGGTTCGGGGGGAAATAAATGAGATATACGTTGACAGCCGATACAGATATCGGTACCAGCAGAAATACAAATCAGGACAGCATCTGCGTAATGCACGCCGACAGCGAGTATGGACAAACTGTCATGGCTGTGGTATGTGACGGAATGGGAGGACTTGCCAAGGGCGAGCTTGCCAGTGCATATGTAGTAAAGGCATTTCACAGCTGGTTTTTAAATACATTTCCATATGAACTGCCGCTGCTTGATATGGATGTTATAGCTGATAAGTGGGTGCTTATGCTGAAGGAGCTTAATTCCAGGCTCAAAAAATATGGCAGGAGCATATGTGCAGATCTTGGAACTACATTTACAGGAATGCTTATTGCTGATGATAGGTATATAATAGTGCACGTAGGTGACACTCGTGTATATTATCTTGGTGAGGAATTGGTTCAGCTTACAGAGGATCACACCCTTGTAGCAAGAGAGGTAAAAAGGGGGCTACTCAATCCGAATCAGGCTGAGAATGATCCTCGCAGAAGTATTCTCCTGCAGTGCGTAGGAGCATCGAGGGTTGTGGAGCCGCAGGTAATACGCGGAGCCGTAGAAGCAGGTACATATTTGCTGTGTTCAGATGGATTCCGCCATCGCATTACAGATAAGGAGCTTTTGTCTGTATTCAGTGCTGATTGTTTGCCTGATAAAAACACCATGCATTCAAAAACACAGCAGATGATCTCTGCTGTGAAGCAGAGAAATGAGCGGGATAATATATCTGTTATTCTGATCAAGGCGAGTGAGGGCGAGAAGTGTGGCTAATGTAGGAAGTGTTATTGATGGAAAATATGAGATATTAAAAGAGATAGGCAGGGGTGGTATGTCGGTTGTATACCTCGCAATGGACAAGCACTTGAATAAGCAGTGGGCGATCAAGGAGATTAAAAAGGTAAGCAGCAACAAGAAAAATGAGATAGTGGTAAAGAGTCTGCTTGCAGAGGCAAATCTTATGAAAAGGCTTGATCATCCTGCACTTCCAAGGATTGTTGATATTATCGACAGCGGAGTGTCGATCTACGTAATAATGGACTATATTGAGGGTGAATCTCTTAATAAGATAGTTGAGACATACGGCGCACAGCCCCAGGAGAGTGTAGTAGAATGGGCAAAACAGTTGTGTGACGTGCTTTCGTATCTGCATTCACAGAATCCGCCTATTATTTATCGTGACATGAAGCCTGCCAATGTTATGCTCAAGCCCGAGGGTTATGTAAAGGTCATCGACTTTGGCATAGCACGAGAGTATAAGGATGGCAGTTTAATTGATACAACAGTACTTGGAACAAGCGGATATGCTCCGCCTGAGCAGCATGGTTCACGTCAGACAGATGTCCGTTCAGATATATATGCGCTTGGCATGACGATGCATCATCTGCTGACAGGTGTAGATCCAAGACAGAAGGACTACATCTACGCACCTATAAGAGAATGGAAACCTAATCTTTCCGAAAGCCTTGAGAGAATAGTAGATAAGTGTACCGCAATAGACCCTGATAACCGCTATCAGAATTGTGCGGAGCTTATGTATGCCCTTCAGCATATGGAGGAGGACGAGGAGGCTTATAAGAAAAAACAGCGGCGTCGACTTGGAACATTCACTATTTCATCGGCAATGACGCTCATACTTGCATTGGCGGGTGTATTTTTTGACGTTGCCAGCTCTGCAATGGACAGCAAAAATTACGACCAGCTTATATCTATAGCGGAGTCGGCTGATTATCAGGATAAGATCAGCAACTATAAAAAGGCAATAGAAATATATCCGGGAGATACTCGTGCATATATGAAACTGCTGGAGGCGTATGAATACAACGAGGAATTCGGCGAGGAGCAGTCGGCTGAATTTAGTGCGCTCATACCAGCGGACAAAACTGTTTTTGATGAGGACAGTGTGGAATATGCTGAGCTGAACTATAAGATAGGAATGATGTATTTCAATTATTATGAGGGAGGAGAATCAGGGGAGAGTGAATTCGGCAAGCGTATCACAAGAGCTTATGACTACTTCAAACAGTGCGCTGAGGAGTCACCTGCTGAGTTTGAAAATCGTGAAACTGCTGAATGCTATTATATGATATGTACATTTTATAAGAAGTATATCTTATCTGGCTCCAGCGTAGAGGAGGCGTCTTTTGACAGCTATGACGAACTACTAAATGAGATCGAGAGTGCAATGGATACAATAGTTTCATCTGGGAAATATGATCAGCTTGCATTTTACAATGGGGTATTCATGTTGCTCTACGATCAGCGGAATGGCATGGAGAGCGTGGATATTGACAAAAATCGTATACTTACATTGTTTGATGATGTATATGAGCGAGCAGAGTCTATAATAGTAAACAAGGAGCAGTCTTTGAAACTTCAGAATGAGATACTTGATAATTATGAGGATTATCGGAGCGGCATAGAGAATGCCTATAGTCAGAGGTCTGAAAAGGAGTAAGAGATATGGTAGAAATTATAAAAACTATTTCAATTGCTGCATATATTGCATCAGGTGTATTTTTCGGGTTGTCGGTATTTTTCTGGTTTAAATTCAGAATACTTTCAATAATAAACGATCTTAGCGGACGCACTGCACATAAGTCGATTGAGCAGATGCGTGCTTCACAGGAGAAATTGGCAGCACGTGTATACGTACCGACTGAGGTGAATTTCAGACGAGTTGTACCGGTGGAGGAACTGGCAAAGAAATCGCACTTGTCGAAGCCTGCTACAACAAAGAGTTTTGACCAGAATCTGTTTAATGCACCGCCGACTGATGTACAGGCAGCTAAAAGCAATATTTCCGAAACTGAGGTGCTGGGTTCTACTCTCTACAAGGAGGGCCGAACTACAGACATCATAGGCTATAGTGGAGAAACAACAGTACTTACAGGTGTGCGTAATTATCAGCAAGCAGTTGTTGAGCCTAAGCCTAAGGCTGAACTTACGATAATTGAGGAGATCATGTTTATACATACAGACGAGGTGATCTGATGAATAAAAGAGCCGAACATCCGGGAGTGCTCCTTGGAGCAATAGTTATATGTCTGCTTATGTCATCCATATGTATACTCATAGTGCCGCTGGCACACAACAGAGATGAGCTGACGATGATTTGTTCATGTGTATTCTGGCTGGGAATAGTGTTTGGATATGGACTTTTGATCTATGTAGGAATAAAGCGCAGAAAGTATTCAGAATCCGGAGGACATAGGCACATAGGAATAATTACTTTTTTTCGCAATGCTCCGGCCAGACTTATCGATGGTCTGTGGATAGCATCGGTGCTGCTTCTTATCGTTTCGGTGTTAACGGGACGTATTATGCAGGGATACATACAGTTTGTGCTGGCTTTTCTTGTAGTTTTTCTTTTTCATATGCATTGTTTTTTCAATGGTGAAAATTTCAGATTCCTACAGATAATGATAAGGAGAGACGATAAATGAAAAAAGGCTTGTTAAAGCGAATGGCAGCAGCAGCGTCTTCGCTGGCAGTTTTAATATCAATATTCCCTGTCGGACAACTTCCTATATCATATGCGGAGGATACAACGGAGGTCAGCATTACGAGTTCTGATGAACTTTCGGATACAACGCCTGTAGAGATTCCCACGGATGTACAAGTCACCGAGCCGGCTTCGGAAGAAACTGTAGAATCGGCAACAGAGACGACCACCCAGACAACAGCCATCACTTCTGAAACTATGACTTCGGAGATGAAAGATCATCAGAGTTTTTATACTGTGAGTTTTGCAGCTGAACCTGGATTTATAGTATTGGTTGCTGATGAAACAGGAGAATATCAGCCTGTAACGTCTGTGATCGCAAAGGCAGGTTCAGATGTTTTGTTCAAGGTGGAGGGTACTCCATTCAGGACAGTAAAGATAGGCGAAAGCTTTGTGTCTTTAAAAGACGATATATACACCATTTCTGATTTGCAGTCAAGCGTTACGGTAGATATTGCAAATGGTAATTATATCAATCCGATAAAGGTGAAATATCCCAACAAAGTGACAAATGACCATGTTGTACTTGAGATGAGGCGTCCGTATGCAGCAAAGTGGGTATATTATGCAAAAATACCGTATTCCGATGGACTTAAAGTTACCATGGAAGATGTAGTGAATGCTGTAAACAACAGCACCGACCCCAAAATCGCTGGAAAATACGAGTATAACATTAAAGAACCGCTGAGACTTTATGAAAATGGCTTTTATTACTTTGTATTTGAAAATGAGGAAGGTACCTACAGGAATGGTGTGTACACCTGCACTGTAAGGCAGATAGACAAAACAGCCCCCGAGGTTAGTGTGGATCTTGTTTCGTATGTTTATGAGAAAAACGGGGAAAATATTGAAAATACAAAATTCCAGGTGTTTTTCACAGTTTCTGATACAGATGAATGTGATGATCATATAGCAGAATTATGCGGACTGTCTGAACCATTGGATTTTTCTCTTGTAAATGATCTGTCAATAAAGAATCCGGCTCTGAGCGGAGCTGAGATGACAGCAGTGGAGGGAACAACCGACAGATTTAAGATTACTGCTGATTACAAGGGTGAGTATACACAGGATATATACATTATTGTCAAGGATAAAGCCGGCAACCAAACATCTGCTGAGATAAAAACAGCAAATACTACTACTGATAATGTAGAACTTAAAGCATCGTATGATATATCTTCAATGGCAGACAGATGCCAGGTGAGAGTAAAAGCGCCTTCTGGCTGGCAGCTTTATTATCTGACTGAAGGCAATAAAACGAGGTTCAAGGAATCATTTAGCATAACAGACAACAATAAAGACTACAGTATAATAGCATATAAAGACGGTAATGAGATCGGAAGAACTTCCGTATTCTCTGTAGATGGACTCGACAAGCAGGGACCGGAGCTTAGCATAGAGGATGAATATAATGGAAAGTGGCGTTGTGCAGGAAATACGTCGATAAAGATACGTGTCGGAGAGGCTGACAGTGTTTTGTATACATATCGCTCCAGTGAACCTGTGACTGATGATAGCTATTTTTTCCAGAGCTATGGTTTTGTATCTACAAAGGATACGGTAATAGACGTGGACGTCTTGCCTGAGGAAAATGCCGTCTGGTATTACTATTTTTATGCAGCAGATAAATACGGGAATAAATCTGATATTATAGAGTACGTATATATGATAGATTCAGACGCACCTGTAATTGAAGCAATGCCCGTATATGTTCTTGATGATGATTATGGTTTTATACAGGTGATTGCGAATACATTGTCATTTGATATGTTTTTTGATGAATATGCATATGTCGCATTTTCAGCTATAGATACCGGAGGCAGCGAGATAGCGAGCTATCATTACACCTTTGGTGACGAGTGGACAGAGACCGAACTTGTTGATGCGGTGGAAGGTTATGAGAGCTTTTCTCAGTTTATAAAGATACCGGCTGACGCAGACGGTGCACTCTCAATCAAGGTGACAGACGGCGCTGGCAATGAGACTACTTATAATTTTTCGAATGGACTTATCGGAACAAATATACTTATCAACAGTCAGACTCCGTCTGTTCCTGAGCTTTTCATGACGCATTCGGACAACAGCAGATATTTTGATGGGAAATGGACAAATAATGATGTTACAGTGTCGCTTACCGGAGGAGATATTGAATATGAAGATGGTAAATCGTTAAATCCTCAAAAGTATCAATACAGCATTGACGGAGTCACATGGACAGATATGCCTGAATCAGACGGAAATGTTATGGATTCTGTCGGCGGAGCCGTTATGGATAATTCACTGACTATTACTCATGAGACAGATTGTGAATACCTCTATCGTGCAGTGGGATATAATGGCAAAGTAAGTGATACCGGCAGCTTTACCGTAAGGATAGATGAAACAGCACCTCAAAATGCAGAATATGAGATAAATGGCAGAGCAGGTATTTTGCCCGATGGAAAAGAAAGTGGCTGGTATACCGAAATCTTTTCAGACGAGCTTATCAGGATAGAAATGCCGGAGGAGGATGGCGGTTCTCCTTTGAAGGTGTGGTATATCTTCAGCAAAGACGGTTCTCAGGATGAGCCTGTAGAATTTACCGGAAATAATTATCCACAGTATACAGGAGACGGTATATACACCTTTTTGATGTGGACTGAGGACGAAGCAGGAAATATAAGCAAGGAAACAGTATATACTGAAATAAAAGTAGATACTTCAGCACCTGAGTGCATGGAGCTTGCAATTGCAGATGATGATAACCGTATATCTATCCTGCCGGAAGCAGATGAAAACGGTGTTATTTCTTCGATGAAGTACTACTATTCCCATGAGATAAATATTGAGGCTGAGTTCAGCTTTGATGTCAGCGGAAAGTATCAGCTTATGTATGCGTTTTCAAATAGTGCTTCGCTTGATGCAATCAGCAGCCTTGAATGGAGGGAATATGACATCAGCAAAGGCATAACAGCTAAGCCTAATATGAGATTTTATCTTTATATGAAGGCTGTTGATAATGCGGGAAACGAAACGATAGTCAATTCTGATGGGATAATAATTGATGCAGAGAAACCTGCGGGCATGGATGAAGTGCCGGGAATTTCGATTATACCCGATTCGTATCATTACGGAGAGTTTTACAATGGCGACCTTAATGTCAGGATCTACGCCGAGGATCCATCTGTTACTGATTATGTGCCATATGATGTCGGAACGGGCGTATATTCAGGATTAAAGCTTGTGGAGTATAGTGTCTACAGTAATGGAACAGAGACTCAGAGCGGCAAATTGGACATCGACGAGGGAGATGAAAGTGCAGACGGCAGCTTTACAATAAATAGCAGTCTCAACAACACAAATGATGTAATTGTAGAAGTAAGAGCTGTTGACATGGCTGGCAATGAATGTGTTACAAGGACAGCAAATGGCAGGATTAAGATCGATACGACTGCGCCTGAGATCGTTGTATCTTATAATGGTGATTCACCATCTGCGGTCATAGGAGGCACAGCCTATTTTAATAGCACAAGATCTGCAAGCATATATATCACCGAGCGCAATTTCAGTTCCGGAGGAGTTTCTTGTAGGATTACAAATACAGATGGCAGCAGTCCGTCGATAAATGGCTGGAGTGTAAGCGGAAACGGAGACAGCACAGTATATACAGGTTCTGTTACTTACAGCGGTGACGGCGACTATACATTTGATATATCGTTTACAGATATGGCTGGCAACAGGTGTACTAATATATCTTACGGCAGTTCGTCAGCTCCCAGAGAATTTACTATCGACAGGACAAATCCAACCATCTCAGTAGACTATGAGGATATGGACACTGCGGATAAAGGCGGATATTTCAATGCGTCCCGTAAGGCATATATTACGATAAACGAGCATAACTTCAGCCCTGAAAACGTTGTTATTACTGCCTCTGCTGAAAGAGACGGTACCCTGATAAAAGTTCCGGCTGACAGCATCGAATGGACGAGCCAGGGTGACATCCGTAAGGCGGTCGTTGATTATGCCTCCGATGGAGACTATACCTTCGACATCGTATGCAGTGATATGGCGAAAAATGAAAGCGGTGAAGCTGACTATGGTGATTCTCCATATCCCACGAGATTTACGATAGATACTGTCATTAAGGCTCCGATAGTTCTTATCAATGATACGAGATGCGACGGGAAGGCGTATTCAGATGAGGCAGTAATATCCATGAGCTTTGAGGATATAAACTACGCCTCCCACAGTGTAGTTCTTACGCAGGTCGCTATGGGCGAGACAAAGGATGTAACTGATGAGCTGATAGGCAGGTTAAACGTAACTGATGGAAAATGCAGTGTTACTCTGAAAAATATACCTGATGACGATCGGTCATATGACGGTATATACAATCTAACTATATTGCTTACAGATATGGCTCACAATACCAGTAAGACCAGTGTAACGTTTTCAGTAAACAGATATGGTTCAGTATATGTGTTTGATGATTATCTTAGCTCCCTCACGGCAGGAGGAGGCGCATATGTACAAGAGATTGAAGAGGATATAGTTATAACAGAGTATAACGCCAACAGGCTGAAGTCAGGGTCACTGTCAATAATAGTTACTCGTGACGGCAGGCCGGCAGATATAATATCAGCAAGTGTGGATCCTGTAATAGATGAGAATGCACAAGCAGGAGACAGCGGCTGGTATCAGTACAAATACGTATTAAGCAAAGAAACTTTTTCCGCCGATGGTGTGTACAAGATTGTAGTTTCCTCAGAAGATGAAGCAGGTAATACGCCTGAGAACACATATTACGAGGATCAATCAATATTATTTCATGTCGACTCCACAGCTCCTGAGTTGTCCAGAATAACAGGTCTTGAAAAGAACATAATCAACAAGAAAGAACAGAATGTAATATACAGTGTATTTGATGCAATGGGACTAAGCAGACTTATAGTATATGTTGATGGAGTTCAGGTCCAGAATATAACAGATTTCTCAGATGACGCCAACAGTTTTACAGGTGAATTTGTTATAAGCGAGAGCAAGGATGCTCAGTCAGTACGAATAGTAGTTGTGGATTTGGCAGGCAATGTTACTGATACAGATTCCGGCAGTTTCATTACTCCATATCGTTTTGAACGTTTTGTCACGGTATCTACTAATATACTTGTGCGGGCATATGCCAACAAACTGTTTTTCTGGGGAAGTGTCTGTGCAGGGGGAGTGATAATTGCATTGGTTTGCCTTATAGTTTTTCGCAGAAAGAAAAAAAAGTTACATGATGATGCAAAATAGCTATGGCATTGAAAAAAGGCGGCTTACAAAAGAATGTAAGCTGCCTTTTTGTTCCTCATATTAAATATCGGTAATTACTGGATAATGCTCCACTGGAAGTATTCATATGAATTTGCATTGAGCATATCAAATGTTTCCAGTTCGGGAATATAGTATCCAATATGAAGAACTATATCGCCTTCTGCCGGAGTTTCAGTTCCATTTTCATGGAGGGTATCAGCGTTTACGATAAGAGCATAGAAAGTATCTTTGCATATATGGTAACTTTCTTTATTGGAGTCCTCTGTATCAAAATAATCATACGGAGAGCTTCCGCCTATTGAATAGCCGTTCATATTGGCAGACAGAGTATTTTCCAATTCTTCCTCGGTAAGGCCATATTCTGTCATGGATACCAGTTTATCAAATGCCTCCTGACCGTAGTAAGCCTCATATGTACCGGTCATATATGCACTATTAGGGTCTGAGGCATACTGATAGTATTTGAATGAACCGTCATTTTCGAGATGAAGTTCAGTACCGTCGCTGAGAGAAAGGTGCTTACCAGTGAGTATATCCTCAGTGCCTATATTAAATTTTGTAGTTGCTGTTATTGTGCGTATATCCATATCCGGAGCAGAGCCTTCTGCACACTGAGCTGCATATGTGACAGCCATATTCTTATCGGGTGCAGTGAGTACATCGATGAAATGTGCAACACCGTCGCTGTCAACTATCTCTATGCGTCCCACGTAGCATTCAGTGCCGTCAGCAGTGATAAGTTCAGTCATAGAGCTGTCCTTATATGTTATCTCGTTTGACTGAGAATATATGTTCACAAGTTCAGTTAAGAATTCATTTGGAGTATAGCTGCCAAGCATAGATGTACCTTGCAGCACATAAACACTTTTATTATCCTGAGATACGAATGCGCCATCATAGCCATCCATTTTCTTCAGATTGCCGTTTACTTCAAAAGTGATATTGTCTACAGTGCATGTTTGGGTCTGAGTAGCAGTATCAGTTCTTTTTGTCTCGACAGGAATGTACGTTTGTTCGGTTGAATATGATCCTTCGTTTTCTTTAATAGCTTGCTGTACGCCGGCTTTGAAACCCTCTTTGAAAGCGTCTATAAATCCACAACCGCCAAATGAGAGTACAGTTATTACACAAGCTGATATAAAAGCAATATTTTTCATACACTTCATCCCTTCATAATATTCACTTAATTATAACATAATTTTTTTGTCATGTCAAGAAAAAGCTGCCGCATTCTAAAATGCAGCAGCTCAGCCTGTCGAAAAAGTCAAGCATTCGCTTGGCTTTTTTTGATAGAAATGGTATAATAAAGAAAGACCAGCTAT
>CALXBL010000016.1 GCA_944386525.1 uncultured Ruminococcus sp.
CCCTGACAAATTACAGTGCCTATCCCTGACAAAATACGTTCACTTCTGGATGACAAAATAGATGGGCTCTGACAATTCATCACAGTAGACAAAAAAATACATGAATATATAATCATTAAAAAGCAGGATGTGTCGTTTATCTCTGCGTATGGCTTGACTTTTAAGCCTGTGTATATTATAATTTATAATAGTATAAAAGGGTTTGGGGGAGAGGGTTTAATACTGTAGGAGATCAACAGCATAGAAGGAGGTAATAATGGTTGTGGATACAAAAGATGTTATAGCCCAAGCGGTATATAAGCTTATTTTTGAAAAAAAAGTGCGCAAGCTTACGGTAAAGGACATAGTGGAAGAATGTAATATAACAAGACAGGCATTTTATTATCATTTTTCAGATATACCGGATTTGCTTCAATGGATGCTGCGTCAGGGTGGAAATGAAATTCTTTCCCAGTGTCAGGAAATGGAGAGTATAGAGGAACAAATCAAACTCTTCATGTCAATTGCTATAAATGCCACTCCAGTTATAAAAAAGGGAATGAGTTCTAATTACAGCAGTGATTTAGCAAGGCTGCTGTTTGAGAATATGAAAGAGATACTGACTCATTTGATCAGTGAGAAGGAGCTGTTCAGTGACTACAGTCCTGGGGAGCGGGAGTTAATAATAAAATACCACTTTTAAAAGGATAAATTTTTTTACAGATTAACGGGAGTGTAAAGCTTTTTTACACTCCCGTATTATTGTCTATTGCAAAATGTGATAATAAAAGTATAATAATAGTAAAGGCAATTGAGAAATGTGAATTTTAAGGGAGGTGCTTTATGCGTTACACTATACCAGCTGAAAAGCTGACTCAGCTTGATATACAGCTAACAAAATTTAAAGACTGTATTGGTCAGAGCAAGGTAAAAAGTCCTACTCATATTTGCGACGAAGCAGAGCTCCTGAGGCGGGAATTCTTACAAAATGAACATAATCTTCATGAAAAACTCATGCATTCACGTTCCAGCATCGTAGGATATTTATCTAATGCATATGATGAGATAGAATCCGTTATACGTAAGACACAGGATACGATAGATTCTGAAATGAGAATGTATCAAGATGAAGATGCCATAATTGACAATAAACTGCTGATGGCAGAATATGAACTTGATTTCTCAATTCTTGCAGTAAGCAGGGCACTGGTTGTTTCACTTGAAGCTATTGCAGCACAGCTTGATGCTTCCAATGATGAAAGTGACCATATTTGAGGATTATGCTAATATGGGGATCTATTTTGTAAAAAGAGGTTATAAAATCTAATAGACAGTGAGGTAAAACACAGATGTTAAAAATCTTTAAACACCTAACAAAAAAAGAGTGGCTGCTGATGTTCATTGCTATACTATTTATTGTAATGCAGGTATGGCTTGATCTGGAGTTGCCGGATTATATGTCTGAGATAACAATGCTTGTACAGACAGATGGAAGTGAAATGAGCGAAATACTTATTGCCGGAGGCAAGATGCTGCTGTGTGCATTCGGAAGTCTGTTATCATCTGTAGTCGTTGCAGTATTAGCTTCAAAGGTGGCAGCAAATTTCAGTGCATCACTCAGAAGTAAGCTATTTAATAAGGTCCAACAGTTCTCTATGGAAGAGATAGGCAAATTCTCTACTGCTAGCCTTATCACCAGAACAACAAACGATGTTGTACAGGTACAAACAATAATCGTTATGGGCTTACAGGCAATTATAAAAGCCCCTATAATGGCAACATGGGCAATATGCAAGATTTACAATAAAAGCTTTCAGTGGACTGCAGCTACAGCAATTGCAGTGGTAGTGCTTCTTTTGATCGTGTGTACTTGTGTCATATTGGCAATGCCAAAGTTTAAGAAGCTGCAAACATATACTGATGACATTAACAGAATTACAAGAGAGAATCTTACAGGACTTAGTGTGGTACGTGCCTATAACGCCGAAAAGTATCAGGAGGCTAAATTCAACAAAGCAAATAACGACCTTACCAAAGCCAATATGTTTGCTAACCGCACCATGGCATTCATGCAACCTGGCATTCAAGCTGTAATGAATGGCTTGACACTTGCTATATATTGGATCGGTGCGATTCTGATCAATAATGCTCTTATCCATTGCAAGAGCTATTGCAAAGAATCCGGAGATTTTCATATTTGATGATTCATTCTCTGCACTGGACTATAAAACAGACAGAATTTTAAGAAAGGCACTTCATGATAAATGCTCTGATGCAACAAAACTAATTGTAGCTCAGCGTATAGGCACTATAAAAGATGCAGATTTGATTATTGTACTTGAAGATGGTAAGATTGCAGGAAAAGGTACACATGACCAACTCATGGAAAGCTGCGAAGTTTACCAAAGAATAGCATATTCTCAGCTGTCGAAGGAGGAACTTGCATAATGGATAGAAATATGGGAATCAGAGAAAATGTGAATAATGGAAAAGTGTCGGCAGGAACATGGAAAAAGCTTCTTAAATACTGCAAAAAGTATCATATAGTAATAGCATTGGCGGTATTATTTTCAGCAGCTGGATCAGCACTTACTATTGCCGGACCAGATAAGCTTTCAGAAATTACAGATACTATATCAGAAGGGTTAGTGCCGGATGAAGAAAAGCTTGAGGAAATTTCTGTTGCTGTTGGAGATAATACAAGTGCTAATATGGAGCTGATTGTTGCCGAGCTTACTGAAAATATGGCGTCAGTAATTCCTGAAGATATAACAATAAACAACAGTACTATAACTTATGAAGAACAAATAGTAACAATGCAGGCGCTGTCTGAAGCGGCTACTGAAACAGGAGAAGGATCTTATGAAATAATAGATGAGCTGCCGGAATCTGTACAAGCTGCAATATATACGGATATTGTAATTGATGATGTAACTATAACTGCTGAAGATCAAAAAGAAATGATAGGTATTCTTTCTGATGTCGATGAAAACGACTCTGAGGCTGCACTAAACGCAATTGATTTACTGCCAGAATCAGTATATTCACTCATAAAGCCGTCTGTCGACATAGAAAAAGTAGTAAGTATAGCACTTTTACTTGTTTGCCTTTATGGAGCTGGTGCAATACTTTCTTTGTTGCAAGGCTTTATTATGGCGACTGTCACGCAAGTTGTTTCAAAAAATCTTCGTAATGATATATCTCAGAAGATAAACAAGCTTCCAATGGGGTATTATCATCATAACTCTACTGGTGATGTTCTCTCACGAGTGACAAATGATGTTGATACTATAGGAACATCCCTCAACATGAGCGTTGGAACATTAGTATCGGCGATAACATTGTTTATAGGTTCTCTTATTATGATGCTTATTACTAATGTTACAATGACAATTACGGGTGTTTTAGCTACAATAATAGGATTTGTGCTTATGATAGTGATTATGGGACGTTCTCAGAAGTACTTTACACGCCAGCAGAAACATCTGGGAGCTTTAAACGGACATATCGAAGAAATATACTCCGGACATACGGTAGTAAAAGCATATAATGGTGAGAAAAAGGCTGCTGATGAATTTGGACGTCTGAATGAAAATCTGCGTCAAAGTGGATTCCGTGCACAGGCACTTTCGGGTCTTATGATGCCGCTCATGTCGTTTATAGGCAATTTTGGATATGTAGCAGTATGTATCGTAGGTGCAGCACTTGCACTCAATGGAAAAATATCGTTTGGTGTTATAGTATCATTTATGATGTATATCCGCTTCTTTACCCAACCACTTTCGCAGATTGCTCAAGCTACTCAGGCACTTCAGTCAGCAGGTGCAGCATCTTCAAGAGTATTTGAATTTCTTGAGGCTGAGGAAATGGAAGATGAAAGCAACAAGACTGAAGTTGTAAAAAAAGCAGAAGGCAATGTTACATTTTCACATATAAAATTCGGCTATGAGCCAGGCAAGACTATCATCAAAGATTTTTCTGCTGAAGTAAAGGCAGGTCAAAAAATAGCTATAGTCGGACCTACTGGAGCAGGTAAGAGCACTCTTGTAAATCTGCTTATGAGATTCTACGAAATTGATGACGGAGAAATACTTATTGACGGTGTATCCACTGCTAAAATGAAACGAGAAGATGTACACTCACTATTTTGCATGGTGCTCCAGGACACATGGCTTTTTGAGGGTACTGTACAAGAAAATCTTATATACTGCTCTGAAAACACATCAGAAGAGAAAATGAAGGCTGCTTGCCGTGCAGTTGGACTGGATCATTTTATAAGCACTCTTCCCAACGGATATGATACAGTACTTGATGATCAGGTGAATCTGTCACAAGGACAGAAGCAGCAGCTGACAATTGCAAGGGCAATGATAGCAGATAAGCCTATACTGATACTTGATGAAGCTACAAGTTCTATTGATACAAGAACAGAGCAGAAAATACAGCAGGCTATGGATGAGCTAATGAAGAACAGAACATCATTTGTAATTGCTCATAGACTTTCTACCATAAAGAATTCTGATCTTATACTTGTTATTAAGGATGGCGACATTATTGAGAGAGGCACACACGATGAGCTTATGGAACAGGCAGGATTTTATGCAGAACTGTATAACAGCCAGTTCGAGCAGGCATCCTGAGAGAGGGGACATTGTAAATGCAGGTAAAATATATTACAATTGAGAGGGAATATGGCAGCGGTGGTACATCTATAGCAAGATGTCTTTCGGAGAATACTGGAATAGCCTGCTATGGCAGAGAGATTCTTGAGGCTGTTGCAAAAAAATATAATCGCAGCGTTGATCAGCTTGAACAATATGAAGAAAAGGTAACCGGAAGTTTACTATACTCACTTTTTGCTTTATCACAAGTGAGCAGTGCAAATCCTGATCTGCTAACAATGGAAGGACGTCTCTTTGCAGCCGAGCAGGAGGCAATACGCAGTTTGGCTGCCAAAGGTCCAGCTGTTTTTATAGGTCACTGCGCTTCTGAGGCACTGAAAGATAAGCCGGGAGTTCTGCGTGTTTTCATACGCTGCGCAGATGAAGCTAAAAAGAAAGAACGCATTGCAAGAGAATACAATATAGCTGGCAAAGATATTGACAGTGTTCGCAAAAAATTTGATCGAAAGCGTGCTGCTTACTATTATGCCAACGCTAACAAAAAGTGGGATGACTTCAGAAATTATCACATTGTTATTGACAGCGGTATCTTAGGCATAGAAAAATCAGCTGATATCTTAAAGGTATGTTTTATATCTGATCGATGATAAAGTAAAAAGCTCATTTGGTCTTAGTATACATTACTAAAGACCAAATGAGCTGAATTGTTTTATTAGTTTTATTAATAGTATCAGTAATTAGCAATCATATTTTTGAGTGCTTCTACCAATTCGATATCATCCTCATTAACACGCATATTCGTACAGATATCCTTTCCATCCGGAGTCTGAACGCTAATCTCAATAACGCTGCCAACTTCTATGGCTCCGGAAGCAGCACTAAAAAACATTGGTACTTTTGGATGATTATTTCTGAACTTCTCCATCAATGGTTTAAGTTTCATCATGGCTAATGGATTCATATTTAACCCTCACTTTATATTTATTATATTATATATTATAACATCGTAACCTTAGGAATGCAAGCAGTTTAAAGCGAGTTATAAAAAACATTGACAAAAAATTAAAAATATGGTACGATAAAGAAAATCGCTATATTCTGGAGGTTTTATAATGAAATGTAGTTTTATTAAACGTATTGCTGTTGCTGGTGCAGTATGCGTTTCTATTATGGCAAATTTGGCATCAGGTATATGCAGCGTTAGTGCGCAGCCAGCACCACCTGACGAGTACCATGATGATTGGCTTCATGTAAATGAAAATGCTGATATAGTTGATATGAATGGAGATCCGGTTTGGCTTACAGGTTGTAATTGGTTTGGATACAACGTGGGAAGTCAGGTATTTGACGGTGTATGGTCTCAGAATATGCATGATATGCTCAATCAGATAGCTGACCATGGTTTTAACCTTCTGCGAGTACCTATGTCAACACAAATTCTCCTCCAGTGGAAGAATGGTGAGCCGGATCCAGCGACACCTAAAGTAAATGAATACACTAATCCTGAGCTCACCGTTGAAGGGATTCAGGGCGGAACTATAATGTACAGCTTTGATATATGGAATAAAGCTGTGGAGTGGTGTCGTGAGAACGGTATAAAAATAATGATGGATGTCCATTGTGCTACTACAAATGCAGCTGGGCACAATGTAAGTTTATGGTATGATGACACTTATAGTACTGAGGATTGGGTAGAGGCATTGGCATGGTTTGCAGATTACTATAAGGACGATGATACTATCATAGCGATTGATCTTAAAAATGAACCTCATGGTACTGCTGATACTCCAAATCTTATGGCGAAGTGGGACGGATCTACCGATCATACCAACTGGAAGTATGCAGCAGAAACCGCTGCAGCTGCTGTTCTTGAAAAGAATCCGAATTTACTTATTGTAGTAGAGGGCGTTGAAGTTTATCCTAAGTTTGAAGAGGGGGCAGACTGGAATTCACAGAATATTGATTATTCACGTTACCCATATAGTTATTATCACCACACCTGGTGGGGTGGAAATTTCAGAGGTGTAAGAGATTATCCTATTGACCTTGGAGAATATCAGGATAAGCTTGTATATTCACCTCATGATTACGGTCCGCTAGTCTATGAGCAGACATGGTTTTATGATGGCTTTACTCAGGAGTCGCTTATGGAGGATGTTTGGTATGACAACTGGTTCTTTATTGAGGACGAAGGAATAGCTCCATTGCTTATAGGCGAATGGGGAGGATTCCTTGATGAAACCCATGACCCCGATGGTAGAAACCGTGCCTGGATGACTGCTCTTCGTGATCTTATGATAGAACATAAGATACACCATACATTCTGGTGCTTTAATGAGAATTCGGGTGATACAGGAGGACTTGTATATGATAATTTTGGCTCATGGGATGAGGAAAAATATTCTTTTGTAGAGCCTTCATTATGGCAGGATAGCAATGGAAAATATGTAAGTCTCGATCATAAGATACCACTTGGTTCAAATGGAATTTCACTTTCAGACTATTATGAGAGTTCGTCAACAGACGACATAAAATCTGGAGATATAAACAATGATTGCATTGTAAACATAATGGATCTTTCACTTGCCAAGAAAAAGCTGCGTACAGAAGATTTTCCAGCAGCTCTTTATGCGTCACCAGAGGATACAAACGGTAACGGAACATTTAACATTGATGATATTGTACGACTTGCTAAGTACATCGTAGGTGTAGATGTGAAGCTTGAAGTATATAAAGAATAATGTAGAACACCCGTAGTAATGTACATCGCTGCATACTACGGGTATTTTTAAATCATTTTTGTATAATAGAAAATAGCAAGCTGAGTTCTGTCACGCAGCATTAATTTTTCAAGAACAGTGCTTATATAATTTCTGACAGTCCCTTCACTCAAAAAAAGTTCGGAGGCTATTTCCTTATTGCTCATTCCTTCGGCAATCAGGGTAATGATTTGATTTTCTTTAGGTGAAATATCATAGAAAGAACAATCAAAGGCAGGTTTATCTTTCATAATTTTAGGAAGCTTTGTTATAACCTCATCGCCAAATACACGCTGATCTCTCATAACTGCCTGTAGTGCCGGAGCTATACTATCAAAATCCTGTTTAAGGATATATCCTTTGGCTCCCATATTTATTGCTTTGGCGATATACTCATCATCAGAAAAAGTTGTTAGATAGAATATGCGTGCATCCTTATATTTACTCAGAATTATTTCACCGGCTTCTATGCCGGTCATTCCATCCATTCTTATATCCATCAGCAGAATATCGGGTTTATAATGCTCATACAATTCTACTGCCTTTTTTCCATTATTTCCTATGGCGATGACTGAAATTTTGCCTGTGTTTTCCAGTATTGTTTTAAGTGAAATAGCAACAAGTTTGTCGTCATCTACAACAATAACGTTCATATGATTTCTCCTCACGATGATTTAGGAATAGTAACAAAAATGCGAAATTCATTTTTGGTTGCTCTTAAAGTAAAAACACCGCCTGAATTTTCAGCACGTTCTTTCATGCTTGCAATGCCCATTCCTGAACTTTTTATACCATCCGAACATCCGCCATTATCTAATACGATAATCTGATAAAATGCAGGATGTTCATGTATAGATATTGAAACAGAATCTCCGTTACTGTGCTTAATAATATTTGAAACAGCTTCTTTTATAATTCCAAGAATACATAGTTTAAGATTTATATGTGTACTATCTGATATATCATAATCTATACTTACAGTAAAACTTTCCTTAAGAGGCTTAACGCATTCATATATAAGATTTTCCAGGTTAATAGTAGTATCGTGCAGATTATGTACACTGCTGCGTATACTATACATTGCATCGTTAAGTGTGTTTTTAATGTTTACAATATGATCGTTTAAATTTGTATCCTTGTTGATCACTTGCAAAGCACCAGTTTGTACAATTGAGCGGGTAAGGAGATGTCCTACATTATCATGGATTTCACGTGCAATACGATTCCTCTCTTTTAGAGTCGCCATATAGATTTCTATATTCTGCTTTTCAATAAGACTCATGTTTTTTTGATTCAAGGCAATTCGTATTTCTTCAGATTTATCACGTTGTTCTTTAAGATTCTTTTTTAGCCTTTCAGAATTTGATGTGCGGTAGTGTAGAGTTGCCGCTAAAAAAATATCGATAAGAATACATACTACCTGCAGATCATTACAATCAGAAAATGAAACAGCAAATATAACTGCACATAAAATAAGAATAGTATATTTTCTTAGCCATAATATGTCATATATAAACAACGGAAGCATTATCACAGCCGACGGTATGAATAAAACGAAGATACAATATATTACCACTGGAATTATATCTATCTTATGTGGAAGTAGGTATATAAGTTCTGATAATATAATTGAAATAAGAAACAATACAACTGTGTGATCTAATTTCTCAAAGCTGAACAATGCAACTAAAGGCAAAAGAATCAAAGCAACTTTATCAATGATATTATTCAAATGGTCACCACCCTTTTTCTAACAGATATTATAACATATAAAAAATAATTCGTCAATTACTTATAAAAACCGGCATTACAGAATATTCTATAATGCCGGTAAGATTTATTGATTCTCTTCCTTATATTTCATTCTGCTTATTAGAATGAAGGTTATAAAGAAAAAAACTGCAAACAGGAGTTGTATGCCGATGTACAAAAGGTATGATGAACTGCTGTATATCTCACCAGACAAACCAGATAGCATATCATTAGTACGAATGTACCAGTATACAGGCAGCAAATGAGCAGCAGCTAAAACTTTATCGCCAAGCATAGACTGAGGAACGAAAGCTCCACAAAGGAAACACATTCCAAGAGATAGTATGTTGCTTACAATGTTTACAACTCTTTGTTCTTTTATAAAAGCTGTACATAGTATAGAGATACCTGCTGCTACAAGAGTAAATACAAAGCTATTTAAAATTGCAAGTATGTGCATTTTACCAAATGATTCGCCACTTATAAAGACACCAATTATATTCAAAAGTACCCAAATACCTATAAAGACAACAGCACTTCCAAGCATAAGCTGTAAAGTTTGACTTGACTGAGAGATACAAGAGCTGTTTACACGCTTTTTAATATTACTGTTATTCATCTTCAGGAGAACAGGACAAGCTGAACTCATAAATACGCTTATAATAATATATGAAAAATACTGAAAAAACAGAGAATGTATCTTTGAAAGTCCTCCTGAGGCAGACTCAGAAAACGTTTCCTTTGTGACACTTACTTCTTCTAATAGTGTAGCATTGGCGCTTTCAAGAGCCTCGTTTAGCTCAAGTCCTGCTATTTGATAGGTACACACTGATTTTATGTACTCATCAATTGCTGAATCAACTATCACGCCTGCGGCGCCTTTGGCATCATGATAACTTTTAAATAGTCCTTCAGTTTCTCCTGCAGAGAGTTTCTCCTGAAATCCATCATTTATAACAACAGCATAGTCAATGACTGCATTAAAAAGTCCGTCAAGAATCAGTTCTTCATTCTGGGGCACAGAGACTATATCATATTTATTATCAAGGAATTCATAAAACGTCTTACTTACTTCTGAATTGTCTTCATCATATACACTTATGGATATTGAGACATCAGAGTATCCATCATTATCTACGAGGATTTTAGACATAATAACAAGAAGACCAGAAAACAGAAATATATATATCATAACGGTTGGGAGAGTTCTCCACAGAAGCTTCATGTATGTCTTAAATACTGGCATATTTTTCCCTCCTTGAAAGTATGAATCCCAGGAACGCAAATACAATGATCATAATTACAAGAGTTACAGCTTTTTCTAAAAAAACTGTCAAATCATCGTATACTACTAGACAATAAATAGAGTCACATATTACAGCAGCGGGATTGATTTTATTCAACCATGGAGCATGGAGAAGAAAGATACCCTTCAGATCTGCAATCATAAGACCGCTCAAAAAGCAGCTTGTCATAGTAACAGTCATAGTGATGCTCATTTTAACTGCCTCACTCAATTTACCAATAGAACCTATAAAAAATCCCATCGAAACACCTACACATCCGCCAAGAATACTTGCAAGGTAAACATAACCAAGTCTATCTGCGAAGTCTATGTTAAGTACAAAAGCAAGGTAAGTTACTGAAATTACTAAACATACGGATTGCGCAATAAAACTTCCAAGCAGAGATATGAATTTAGAAGTCATTCGATTTACGGGAGAGCAGCAGTTTCTTGCACCTCTTGCTGAGAAATTTGCTTGATTTTCAATTGCGATATGAAGTCCTGTCATTGAGCCAAATAACGCCACCATAGCTATAAGATTATAGAAATATGATGAAAAAGGGTCAATTCTTCTTTCTGTAAGCGGAATATATGTGTTACACTGTATGTTAGCTGAAAGAGCAGATATAACAGCTGACAAATCAACTGTATTATGGATAGCAGTATCAAGAATACTTTCATGAATCTTATATTGCTCAAGGAACGACTTAATTATAGTTTGCTCTATGCCTTCTCCTGAAACGGTAAGGGACATATTATCCGTGTAAATTATGCCGCTTATATCCTCATTTTTCAGCATTGACAGTGCCTCATCCTTACTGCATTCTGTAATATCAAAAATCGGCTCATCCCCGGTAGATACTTTTTGAATGACATCATTGAAAACAGGGTTTTCATATGTCTGAACAACAGCTACTGGAACTGTATTGAAAGCTAAGTCATTATTATATATATCGCAAATGCTACTTTGAACAGAGTTCCAAGAATAATGGGAAACAAAACAAGCCACATCAAGTAATCTTTATTTCTGAGAGTAATTATTATTTCGTATTTCAATAGGTGCCAGAACATAATCTCACTCCTTATCACGCAGATCAGTGCCAGTAATTTCGAGAAACACATCATTCAAAGTTGGCAGTTCTGTAAAAATTCTGCCGAGAGATACATCATTATCCTGAAGAATGCTGAGTATTCTTATCAGATTGTGTTTGCCGCCGGAGCAGTATGCAGTGAGTACACCATCAATGTATGTTGTTTTGTAAATATGAGTAAGGTTATTGATAGAAGCAATTATTTCATCTGATAGAATTGGCACTTCTATTCTGATAGTTTCAGTATTCTGTATCATTTTTTTCAGCTCTGAGGTAGTGCCTTCAGCAATTTTTTTGCCTTTATCCATTATGGCGATTCTGGTGCAGATCTGTTCAACTTCTTCCATGTAATGAGATGTATATATTATAGTAGCACCCTGTCTGTTAAGTTCACATATACCGCTTAAAATTTTATTACGGCTCTGTGGGTCAACGGCTACAGTAGGCTCATCCAGAATGATCAGTTCTGGTTTGTGGGCAATACCACAGGCAATATTAAGTCTGCGCAGCAATCCACCTGACAACTTCTTTGGTCTGAATTTGACAAAATCCTCAAGGCCAACAAATTCAATAGCTTCTTTCACATACTCTGTACGTTTTTTCTTATCAGAAATATAAAGACCACAGAAATAGTCGATGTTCTCGTAAACCGTCAGTTCTTCGTGAATTGCAACATTCTGCATAATGATACCAATTTTCCTTTTAATATGGTAAGAAGTTGGCGTCATTTTTTCTCCGAAAAGCTCAATATTGCCCTTGTCAAATGACAAAAGGGACAGCAGACAGTTTATTGTAGTAGTCTTTCCTGAGCCATTTGGTCCAAGCAGTCCGAAAATCTCACCACGTTTGATTTCAAGATTAAAGTGATCAAGTGCAATCAGATCTTTGTAACGCTTTACAAGATTCTCAACTTTTACAACAATATCATCCATAAATTGTTTTCTCCCTTCAGATCATGCTTTTATTATAAATGATTATTAATAAGATTTGAAGTGTATTGTGTCAGTATTTATCATTACAAATGTCATATAAGTTATTGGTCGAACTGCTCATTCACCCAATATACCATATCAGGAATGCCTTCTGCACGTTTGTCCAGAAAATCACGTATGCATTTCACTGAAGCATAATCACCACTTAGAGCGTCCTCAGTTGTGCCAGCACCAGGATATCGCCTAAAGAACTGATCATAAAGAGGGGAGTATTCTGCCTCGAATTCATCAAGAAGTTTAGTTGCACGAGAATGACTGAATATATCTTCTGATGCAGAAAGAAGTCTGGAATTGAAGTCATCACGGAAATTATCATTAGTCATAAGGTATGCAAAACAAAGCACAGCAGGATTATCTGTATTCATATCAAGAAGACCTAGTTCTTTATAGTTATCTTCTTTTATTGTATTTGTATATGCATCACTTTCTCCGCTTACTCCGCCAAATTCAACATCATAAAGCATAAAACGCCATCTTCCATCAGCATATTCTGAGCCATCATCTATAACAGTTGACTTCCACATGGACCAATTTTTACCAGGCCAGTCCCATTTATTATTTATCCAGATCTGCGTAAGGAAGTAATCTCTCACACTTTCTGTATCTACAAGTTTTGTAAATTCGTTGTAGTCTTCCTGAGATTCCAGATTATTATGCGTTTCAAAGAAATTATAAAGTTCTCTGAAATAATAACTTTCATCAGTTTCACCCTCAGGCAGTTTTCCCTCATCAAGTTTATATCCTAGGCTCAGGCTTTCGGCATCGCCTTTATATACGACTATGTTTTCTTTGGGTATATCATAATGATCTTCAAAATATTCATTTGAAAAGTCTTCTTCCAAAACATATAGTCCCCAGTATTCACCATTAAGATATACAACACAAGGACGAGATGCTTTAGTAGCATAATCACATTGCGATGTAAGTGTTTGCCAATATGTGTCATTAAACTTAGCTGTAAAGGCGCAGTTTCCACCTGCTCGAAGTACAAGTGATTTATAAGTATCAATAGCCTCACCGTCAGTTCTGACAGCATCTTCTCCGAAAACAGGATATCTGAAACGATTATCACCATAATCAGTGCGTGCAAATAGTCTGAATCCTTTTTGAAGATCGGAGCGTGAGTAGTTGCCTTGAATACGTATTCCGCAATTCTGAGATATAACTGAATGTACTTCATCCGAATTGCACTCAAAGAACTCAATATGACAATTTCTTTCCCAATCCATGCCCTTTTGCTTATAATTCGCATCAAGCTGTCGTGCAGTTTCTGCTTCTATATTCTGACCTTTTGCAATATACTCTGAAAGTGATTTATCAAAAATATTGCCTTTAACATAGATTCCATATGAGGGATCAAATAAATCATCGTATTCCATAGAAATGCTTATAACTGCAAGATCTTCACTAGACGCCTGGCAGCTTTTAGTGATACCTTTGATATGTTCTTCAACCGTACCTATAAAATATGTGCTTGAAGCGATTTGTGAAAAGCTTCCGTCTTTTGATTCTGAAGCTGCACGTATAATGGTGCATTTGTCAACTACCGAGTTAGAAGGTGCATTTACAGTGGAAACAAACTTCTGTTGAGATGTATTGTATTCACAAAAATTCCCGGAGAATAAAGCTGGATCAACTGCTGATACTATGTTTTTATCTTCAGTTTTGTCAGCTATTATTAAAGGTTCAGTGTATTCGATTCTGGTATCGCTTGTTCTTGGATCACTTCCATCTATAGTGTAGTAGATTTTATCTTTTGTATTAGTAGAAATCTCAAGAAGAAATTCTTCTTCATAAAATCCGCTTTCCGCAGAGAATGATACTACTGTATCATTAAGTGCTATTTCATATTCAGGTCTTCCTGTCAATTCAATTGGTTCATCGGTAGAAGTTGTAACTTTAACATTGTCTACCATAGCGCTTTCTGAAGTATATTTTCCATCGGCAGGCAGATCGTCTCCAACATCAGCACAACCTGACATGACAGAAAGGAAAGTTATAATGCAGAAAAGTTTATATATCTTCATAAATTGCCCTCTTTTTACTTGTATTATATATTGTAATTATAATTTACTGAAAATTTGTCAAACACAGCCATATTATCTCCTATTGCATAAAGTCCGAGCATTACGCCCGTGAATCCTTCGCTGACTTCGCTTGACAGATATTTTGCACGTCCGCCATCAAGATGAATTTCCTTACCATTATCTTCAATAAAGAAATTATAGGATACGCTGCATCCTCTTACAATGAGAGTTATCTCTGAGCCAGACACAGGAATACATATTTGCTCATGCTTTATACCGCCAATATTTAGCTTTAGAACAGTTTCATATCCATTGCTGTTTTTGCGTAGTGCTACATCATAATGCTCATTCTCACAGGAGTACACAGTAACTCCAGCCTCTCCGCTATCAATGGAGACTCTTGTTATTAATTCAAATTCAAAATCTCGTTGACGCATTGCAATAAATGTAGGTGAATCAACTTCGTCAAGAGTAATATTTGTACCATATAAAACTGCTTTATCATTGTATAACTCATAATTCTCTATATGCGGATGTCGCATAAAGCACCATTCTATATTCCAATCGGTATTTTCAAATGTATAGAATTTTTTTTCCTCCTGGACAAAATCACCTTCAATTTCATATGATTCTTCAGCAGTTCCATCATTTCCGGCAGTAAACCAACCATCATCACCGAATTTTACAGGTACCATAAACACTTCGCGTCCAAGAGTATGAAATGGAGCCCATATGTGAATTTGTCGGAATCCAAGGCACAGGATATGATAATTCCCATTATTATCCTGAATTAGGTCTCCGTGTCCAATTCCCTGAATAATATATGGAGCCTTATTTCTGTTGGTTAGAACTGGATTATTTTCATAACCTTTGAATTCGCCCCATATAGAATCAGCTCTTGCATATACTATCATGTGACCATATTCAGTCCCGCCTTCAGCTGCCATAAGATAATAACTGTCGTTAATCTTATACATATGAGGACTTTCTAAATAACGACCTCCTGTGCCTTGCCATATACATCTGCTGTCAGTTAGTTTTTTTCCATTTGTTATGTCTATCTCACACTGAATAACGCCGCTTTTTTCCTCGCTGTCAATTCCATTGCTCATAAAGTAGGTTTTACTATCTTCAAAGAATAGGGAAGGATCAATACCGCCTTGATCAACATATATCGGTTCAGACCATTCGCTATAAATATCATCGGTATATACATAGAAATTCTGGTGAGTTGTATCATTAGTAGTTACCATATAGAATCTACCGTTATTATAGCGTATAGTCGGAGCAAAAACTCCGCCTGAGCTATTGATCTTATCAAGCATTACCTGTGACTTTCTTGTTAATACATAACCTATCTGTTTCCAGTTTACCAGGTCATCACTCTCAAAAAGAGGCACACCAGGAAAATATTGAAAAGAACTACAAACCATATAGAATTTTCCATTGGCTGCACAAACACTTGGATCAGGATAAAAGCCTTTAATTATGGGATTATTATACTTCATATTATCACCTTTCAAATTTAATAGTATATATTTTACAATAATATTATACCATCTGTAGTGCGTGAGGTCAATAAAATATATTGACTAATTAGTATGCAGGTTGACAAATTCAAGAGATGTGATATAATTACTATGAAAGGAGTGCTTTTATGAAGTACGATTTAGTTATTTTTGATATGGATGGAACAATTCTTGATACATTAGAAGATTTAGCGAACAGTGTGAATCATGCTCTCGAACATGAAGGTTATCCAAACCACACCATTAACGAAATTCGTGGTTTTGTCGGAAATGGAATAAGGAAGCTTATTGAGAGAAGTGTTCCACGTGGAACAAATGAACAAATAATATCAAAAGTTCATGAAGAATTCACTTCTTATTATACACTTCACTGCGCCGATAAAACTAAGCCGTATACCGGAATTCCTGAACTGTTTGAATATATACATAGCTGCGGAGCGAAGATTGCAGTTGTTTCAAATAAGGCGGACCATGCTGTTCAAAAGTTGTGTGAACGGTATTTTCCAAATATGATAGATGCTGTTGCTGGTGAGCAAATGCCGCTTCTGCCAAAAAAGCCTGCTCCAGACATGGTTAACATGATAATAAGCAGATTAGGAATAGATAAAGATAAAACTGTATATATTGGTGATTCGGAAGTTGATGTTCAGACTGCAGTTAATGCTGGCATCGATATGATAGCTGTTGACTGGGGTTTTAAAACAAGAGACTTTCTTATTAAAAATGGAGCAGGTATTATAATTTCAGATGTAACCGAACTGAAAGATTATTTATCTAAATGAAAAAGAAACAAAAACTAAGCTCTACGGATGTACAGTCTATATTGCTCATTATAGTTTGCATCACAGGAAGTATTATGTTGTATCGTTTTAGTATTCCAAAAAATACTGAACAGGATTATCCAGAAATAAGAGCTCAGATCCCTTTAGAGAACGCTGATACCGTTGATATATATTGCGCCGGCTCTTGTATTATTGAAAATGAAGCTGTCGTTTGGTATGTAGCTGATTATGAAAATGCCTACTACATTCCTCTTGAATGCAATGTGATTAACTATAGCGAATATCAACTTATTGATTATCGTGAAGCATTAAGTACTAATATAAATGATATTATGTATACTCCGTGGAAGGATGGATATTCAATCATAATCAACAACAATGACTGTATAGGATATGAGATCAAAAAAGATAATGGAGAAGTATCAACTGTAGAACTTGATAAAGAATCCATACCTCATATTTTATATGTAGACGATATTATGTCGTGTAGTTTTTTTATCACCTGATAAACATAAATCATTAAAGGAGTACATAATATTATGAAACCTACACTTAACTGGCTTCAAAGGCCTGAGGTTTTTGAAGTGAAAAGAGAACCTGCCCATTCTGATCATATTTACACTGTAAATGGAAGAGTCCTGCGGCAATCTCTTAATGGGATCTGGAAATTTGCATATGATGTATGCCCTGCTGATAGAATTGCTGATTTCTATAAAACTGATTACAATACTGATCATTTTGATAACATAAAAGTACCAGGGCACATCCAGCTTCAGGGATTTGGTAAGCCGCAATATGTAAATGTACAATATCCATGGGAAGGCATGGAAAATCTTATTGCACCTGAAATTCCTAAGATGTATAATCCTGTAGGGAATTATGTTAAACACTTTGATCTTGATGAAGCACTTCGTGGAAAAGATGTATATATCAGCTTTCAGGGAGTTGAAACCGCTTTTTTTGTTTGGTTAAACGGTGAGTTTATCGCATACTCTGAGGATAGCTTTACTCCATCTGAATTTAATATAACACCTTATCTTAAAGATAAGAATAATAAACTGGCAGTATCAGTTTACCGCTTTAGTACCGCAAGCTGGTTGGAAGATCAGGATTTTTGGAGATTTTCCGGCATATTTCGTGATGTATATCTATATGCAGTTCCCAAAGTCCATATAAGAGATATAAAAATAATTGCTGATTATGATCATATAAATCATAATGGAATATTTTCAGCTTATCTTGATATAGTGGGAAATACCGATTACTTTATGAAATTACGACTATTCGATAGTGAAGGAAATATAGTACTTGAAGCCAATAAAAATAACGTATGCAGTGTTAATATACCATTGATTAAACCTTGGAGCAGCGAAGAACCTGAACTTTACAAATTCACTGCTGACATTATAGGTTTAAATGGAGAAATTATAGAAACATCTGAATTAAAAGTAGGATTTCGTAGATTTGAACTTAAAAATGGTATCATGCATCTAAATGGAAAACGCATAATATTCAAAGGCGTCAACCGTCATGAATGGAACGCAAATTATGGCAGATGTATAACAGAAGAAGATATGATATGGGATATACGATTTATGAAACGGAATAATATAAATGCTGTTCGTACAAGTCATTACCCAAATAATTCTTTATGGTACAGTTTGTGTGATGAATATGGGATATATCTTATAGACGAAACAAATCTGGAGACCCATGGCGCAAGTGAGCAGATTCCAGCTTCTGAATTGGCTTGGAAAGGCGCTGTTTTGGACAGAGCAAAATCTATGTATGAGCGTGATAAAAATCATCCAAGTATACTCATATGGTCGTGTGGTAATGAATCCAATTGTGGTGATGTTATTGCGGCTATGGCAGATTATTTTCATAGTGTAGATAAAACAAGACTGGTTCATTATGAGGGTGTATTCTGGAATAGAAAGTATGATCATATAACTGATATAGAAAGCCGTATGTACGCAAAACCTCATGAAATCGAGGAATATCTAAAACAGAACACAGGAAAGCCATATATAAGCTGTGAGTATATGCACGCCATGGGAAATTCTGTAGGAGGAATGAGTCTGTACACTGCACTTGAAGATAAATATAAAGCTTATCAAGGCGGTTTTATATGGGACTACATCGATCAGTCACTTTACAAAGATGGCAAGCTCGTCTACGGTGGTGATTTTGATGATCGTGCAACGGATTATGGATTTTGTACAAACGGAATTATATATGCTGACAGAACTTATTCTCCCAAAGTTCAGGAAGTCAGACAGCTGTACTCGAATATTCGCATGAAAATTAAAGAAAACACGCTTGCTATAGAGAACAGAAATCTTTTCGCAGATACAAGCAGTTATATTTTTAATGTCACTATTGAAAAGGAAGGTAAGCTTATCGGTTCTAAAAAACATAAGGCCATTGTTAAAGCTGGCGAATGTGCATTGATACCTTTGGAGCTCAAATTGCCTACACATAATGGTGAATATGTGATAACTGCATCAGCGGTGTTGAGCCATGATACCATATGGACATCGGAAGGTCATGAGGTATCATTTGCTCAACAAATTTTCACAGTGAAATCGTCTTCACTTGAACCCACGTCATATAAGAAACCTAATATTGTATACGGAAGCTTCACTGTAGGTATCCATGGTGATGGATTCTCCATGCTTTTTGATAAACGTGAGGGTGGTATATGCTCGCTGATTTATAATGGAACTGAATATATAACGCGAACTCCTAAAGTAAGTTTCTGGCGTGCTATGACAGATAACGACAGGGGAGCAGGCTATCCTTATAAGATGGCACAATGGCAAATTGCAGGGAATAACGCAAAGCTTATAGGCGATAAGACAGTGATAACTGAAAAGTCTGACTTTCTTGAGATCGCTTTTACATTTAAAGCACCATCCGATCCGGTATTTGAGTACAAAGTGATCTACATTGTTTACTATGACGGTAAACTTGGCGTGTGCGCTGAATATCCAGGTGTAAAAGGTATGGAAGATATTCCTGTTTTCGCCATGGACTTCAAATTAAAAAAACAATATGATAAGTTTACTTTTTACGGTATGGGGCCAGATGAGAATTATATTGACAGATGCAGTGGTGCAAGATTAGGTGTATTTAATTCCGATGCAGTGAGCAATTTCAGCAAATATCTGAATCCTCAGGAGTGCGGCAATAGAACTGGTGTAAGATACGTAAAAGTATATGATAATAATGGAACAGGCATACGCTTTGACTCATGCGAACTCCCATTTGAAATGAGTGTTCTTCCATATAGTGCATATGAACTGGACAATGTGTTGCATAGAGAAGAGCTTCCTGATCCAATTTATACATGGGTGAGGATCGCAGCAAAACAAATGGGAGTAGGAGGTGATGACTCCTGGGGAGCTCCAGTTCATGAAGAATACATGATAAAATCTGAGTATCCTCTGACTCTCTCTTTTGTGATAAGTCCAATATGATGGCAATAATTGACCGACTTGAAAAAATTTTCAATTATGCCTTGATTTTTTGTTTAAAAGGATGTATAATGTTATAGTATACAAAAAATAGTCTATTAAAAATGTAGCTGCAGCTTTAGTTGCTTTTGGAGTTACACAGAAAAATAAGGAGGTACCCTCATGAGAGCGGTAATTACAGTAATCGGAAATGACAATGTTGGCATCTTGCATAAGGTGAGTGGAGTATGCGCTAAATATCAGGCTAATGTAATTGAAGTAACACAGAGCGTTCTTCAGGAAATGTTTGCAATGATTATGATGGTTGACATTTCTAAGATGAATGCTGATTTTGCTTCAATGAGTGATGAATTGACAGCTCTTGGAACTGAGCTTGGTCTTTCTATCCACACTATGCACGAAGACATTTTTAATGCAATGCATCGTATATAAATCACATACAGGAGTACATATAAATGAATAATTCTATGTTTAACGCAACGGATATTTTGGAAACCATCCGAATGATCCAAGATGAATGTCTTGATATCCGTACTACTACAATGGGTATTTCACTTGTCGATTGTATAGACCCGAATATAGACAAGGCTTGTGACAAGATTTATGACAAAATAACTCATAAAGCTGAAAAGCTTGTAGAGACTGGCGAAAAAATTGAAAAGGAATATGGTATACCAATAATCAATAAGAGAATAGCTGTAACACCGATTGCGATGCTTGCTGCAGCTTGCCCAAATGATAATCCTGTAAAGTTTGCAAAGGCACTACAGAGAGCTGCTGAAACTTGCGGTGTAAATTTTGTTGGCGGATATTCTGCGTTGGTACACAAGGGATTTAGTGCTGGTGATGAGGCTCTTATCCGCTCGATTCCTGAAGCTTTAGACATCACAACAAGACTGTGTTCATCTGTAAATGTGGGTTCCACAAGAAGCGGTATCAATATGGATGCTGTAAAAATGATGGGTGAGGTTATCCTCGAATCTGCAAAGCTTACAGCCGATAGGCAGTGTGTAGGACCTTCTAAGCTTGTTGTATTCTGCAATGCACCTGAAGATAATCCTTTCATGGCAGGCGCATTCCATGGTGTTGGTGAGTCAGATTGTGTTATAAATGTAGGCGTATCAGGTCCAGGTGTTGTTCGTTCTACGATTTCAAAATATCCAGATCTTTCGCTTGATCAGCTTGCTGATATTATAAAGAAGACTGCGTTCAAAATCACAAGAATGGGTCAGATGGTAGGTGCAAAGGCTTCTAAGATGCTTGGTGTTGAATTTGGTATTGTTGACCTTTCACTTGCTCCTACACCTGCAGTAGGTGACAGTGTTGCTCATATTCTTGAGGCAATGGGTTTGGAGACTTGTGGTACACATGGTACAACTGCTGCACTTGCTATGCTTAACGACGCTGTAAAGAAGGGCGGAGTTATGGCGTCCTCAAATGTCGGCGGCCTTTCTGGTGCATTTATTCCTGTGTCTGAGGATGCCGGTATGATTGATGCAGCCGTTGATGGAACACTCACTCTCAGTAAATTGGAAGCTATGACAGCTGTATGTTCAGTGGGTCTTGACATGATTGCAATTCCTGGTGATGTTGAAGCTACAACTATATCTGCCATTATAGCAGATGAAATGGCTATCGGCATGGTCAACAATAAGACTACAGCTGTTCGTGTAATTCCTGCAATAGGCATGAAAGAAGGCGATATGTTAGAATTTGGTGGACTCTTCGGAAGTGCTCCTGTTATGCCTGTTTGCAGAAAGTCATCTGCACGCTTTATTGAACGTGGTGGACGTATTCCCGCTCCGATGCACAGCATCAAGAATTAAGAGGTGAACATATGCAGCAAAATATTGCTCAAATTGCTATAATTGGCGGAGGAGCATCTGGACTTGCTGCTGCAATTGAAGCGAAGCAATATGGTGGTAATGATTGCCACGTAATCATAATTGAAAAAAATGCCAGACTCGGAAAAAAGATTCTCGCAACAGGTAATGGACGCTGTAACCTTGGCAATATACAGGAAAAGCAGCAAAGCCATTATATTGGCAGTTGTGCAGAACTTGCAGCGGAGCTGCTTGGTAAGTTTGAAGGTTCTGAAGCTTTTTTTAAGTCTCTTGGTGTAATATGTAAAGCAGACAGCGGCAGATTGTATCCTTACAGTAATCATGCCGCTTCTGTTTTAGATGCGCTTCGGTTTCAGGTGCAGGAGCTTCAAATTCAAGTGCTCACTGATTCTTTAGCAAATGCAATTACTAAAGAATCACATTATTGGAAAATATCTCTTCAAAACGGTGAGGAAATACTCTCAGAGAAAGTCATAGTAGCCTGCGGTGGGAAATCTGCACCAGCTATGGGGACGGATGGAAATTTTTACAGTGTGCTTAAAAAAATGGGACATAATATCACTCAAATAGCACCTGCATTATGTCCCGTTTATACTGAGTCATCTCTATTAAAAGGACTAAAAGGAATCAGAACGCTTGCAAAAGTAACTCTTTTTAAAAAAACTGGTGAAGTCGTCGCTGATGATTGCGGTGAGGTTCAGTTTACAGATAAGGCCTTATCCGGAATATGTGTATTTAATCTTGCTGCTTTCATTGTTAAAAATGAAACATATATCAGTCTTGATTTGCTCCCTCATCTAAAAAAATATGAGGTAGATGACCTTCTTTGGAGCTTATATTCTATGCGTTCAAACTGGAGTATAGCAGATATGCTGTCTGGTGTTTTTCATAAAAAAATGTGTCCTGCTATATTTGAGTCGTCAGGAATATCCGATTCTATGACCGCACCAGTATATTCACTTACACCTGATGATATGAACAACATTTCAGAAACTATAAAAGACTGGCGTTTTCCAATTATTGGCACAGCGGGATGGAATAATGCACAGGCTACATCTGGTGGTATTCACCGCAGTGAAATTACTGAAGACCTTGAATCTGCTCTATGTCCGGGTATTTACTTTTCGGGAGAGATACTTGATGTGACAGGTGAGTGTGGCGGATACAATCTCGCATGGGCATGGTGTAGTGGAATGTGTGCAGCTCGTTCCGCTGTAGATAATTTAAAAGGATGTGACAAAAATGATTAAAATATCCAATATAAATCTTCCTTTAAATGAATCTGACACACCTTATATACAACTGGCTGCCAAAAAGCTTAAGATTCTCAGTTCGGAAATACTCAATGTAATATGCCTTAAAAGGTCAATAGACGCTCGCAAGAAAAACTCAATTCAGATTGTTATAACTCTTGCTGTAACAGTCAGAAATGAGAATGCAATTTTAAAACGATTAAAAAATCAAAATGGTATTGCAAAATATACACCATATAAATACAATATTCCGACTATTATAACTAAAAAACAAAGACCAGTTGTCATAGGCTTTGGACCAGCGGGTATGTTTTCTGCTCTTATATTGGCAAAGGCAGGATTACAGCCTATAGTTCTGGAACGTGGAAAACCTGCATTAGAACGCCAAAAATCAGTGGATCTTTTTAGAAAATTTGGCATCCTCGATACTGAAAGCAATATACAGTTCGGCGAAGGGGGTGCAGGAACTTTTTCTGATGGAAAGCTTAACACAGGGATAAATGATCCACGAATCAGATTTGTTCTTGAAACGTTTGTAGAACATGGGGCTCCTGCCGATATATTATATAACGCCAAGCCACATATAGGTACGGATTATCTTATAAATGTAGTTCAGAATATACGTAATACAATAATCAATTTAGGCGGAGAAGTTGTATTCGACGCAAAATTTACTGAATATAAAACAGATACTGAGGGCAAACTTACTGAAGTATTATATGTGAAGGGCGACAGTATAAAAACGATTAAAACCGATAGCTGCATACTTGCTACTGGGCACAGCGCAAGAGATGTTTTCAGACTTCTCAAAAAAAACAGTGTTATGCTTACTCAAAAAAATTTTGCAATGGGTATGCGCATAGAGCACTTACAAAGTGATCTTGATCACTATATGTATGGAAAAAATGCAGGTCATCCGGCATTAAGTGCAGCTGATTATAAGCTGGCTGTACATCTTCCGAGCGGCCACAGTTTGTACACATTTTGTATGTGTCCGGGAGGTGAGGTGGTAGCTTCATCATCTGAAGAAAATAGGCTTGTTGTAAACGGAATGAGTTATCATGCAAGAAATGGCACAAATGCAAATAGTGCACTTCTTGTTGGTATATCACCAGAAGATTTAAATAGTACCGACCCATTAGCTGGAATGATTCTTCAGGAAAAACTTGAATACAAGGCTTATATAGCTGCAGGTGGCGAGTACAAAGCTCCGGTATGTCTTGTTGGAGATTTCCTTGAAGGGAAAATTTCTGCTGGCTATGGAAAAATTAAACCAACGTATACTCCTGGATGTAGTTTTGTATCGCCAAAAGACTATTTGCCAGAATTTATGACAGAAACGCTAAAGGCAGGAATAATTGCAATGGCTCAAAGATTGCCTTTGTTTGCTGACCCTGAAGCTGTATTAACTGGCATTGAAAGTCGAAGTTCATCTCCGGTGCGTATCAATCGAAATGAATATTTTCAGTCAGTCAATCTTCCAGGTTTATATCCTTGTGGTGAAGGTGCTGGCTATGCTGGTGGGATTACATCCGCTGCTGTAGATGGTTTGAAGTGCGCTGAAATGCTTTTAAAACAGGTTAATTGATGTAGGGAAGAATAATATCCAATTGCGCCAAATACAAATTTGGCGCAATTGGAAGTACTTTTTTAGCGAAAGGAGTAAAATAGCATGGATAATATTGATCGAAAAGAATGTCCTGAGTTTTTGATCGATTACATATTGCATATTACTGTAACCAAGGGACTTTCAAAGCGCACAGTTCACGAATATTATCTGGATATCAGGTTTTTTCTTAAATATCTTCGTATGATGAAAGATCCGGCTTGTGAGAATATCAATGATATCAACGAAATTACTATAAAGGATATGTCTATATCACTACTTGATAATGTCAAGCTTCAAACATTGTATGAATATCTATATTATATTAAAGAAGAACGTGGTAACCAAGCCAACTCAAGAAGCAGAAAAACATCAGCTTTAAAAAGCTTCTTTGGTTTCCTTTACCATAATCAAAATCTTATTGATCATGATCCAACGGAACGATTGGAACTGCCCACACAGAAAAAAAGCATTCCCAAATTTCTTACTTTGGAGCAAAGTCAGAAGCTGCTGCAATCTATTGATACAGCGTTTTTTGAGCGAGATTACTGTATCATAACCCTGTTTCTTAACTGCGGTATCAGACTAAGTGAACTCGTGGGTCTGAATACAACGGACTTGCTCCTGGATGAATGTCAGATGCGGATACTGGGTAAAGGCAATAAAGAACGTATGGTTTTCCTTAACGATGCATGTATGAATTCAATATGCGATTACCTTTCAGTACGAAACAATATGAAAAGCGAGATTACTGATAATGCACTTTTTTTAAGTAAGCGTCATAATCGTATAAGCAAACGCCGTGTCCAACAAATCGTAGAAAATGCGTTATCAGCTGCTGGCCTTAGTGGTATGGGATATTCTGCTCATAAATTGCGCCATACAGCAGCGACGCTTATGTATCAATACGGCAATGTAGACGCTTTGACCCTTAAAGAAGTTTTGGGTCATGCAAGTACGTCAACTACTGAAATCTATACACATCTCACTAATGAAAATATACGTTCAGCTATTGAATCATCACCTCTTGCTGATTTTACGCTATCAAATCAAAAACATAACAAGCAAGGATGAATAAACAGTATTAAAATGGTTTAGTCTGGAATTGCTTTTAACCTGTCCGAAGTTGATATTCTCGCTTTTCTGATTAGCTTACATAAATATCAAGCAGCCACTTTTACGTGACTGCTTTTTTGATAAATTCTTTTTTATTCCTTTTACAAGCTGTTTACGGAAAATTGAAAAGTCTGGTGACTTGGCAAAAAATACTCTATTTTATTAGATTTACATACAGTTTCGTCTTCTAATGAAATGAAGTATTTCAGTCACTTCCCTGTTCATTTTTTAATTATGAACTTTTTATGTTGTTGTGCTTGTAGTTGAAGTTTCCTCAACAACTATGTCAATGATGCCAAGTTCATACTTCTTAGTTAGTATTTTGCGAACACTCTCATTGATACGTTCTTCAGTGATAGTGCCGTTGGCGATGGCGTCTTGTATACCGGTTACCGCATTATTAAGGTCATATGGCATTAAAATTATATCAACTCCAGCGAGGATTGACTTGACTGCCGCATCACCAGGCGTATAATTTTCAGTGATTGCTCCCATACTTTGTGAGTCAGTTATAACAAGACCATCATATCCTAAATCAGTTTTAAGCCATTCGGTTACAACTACAGGAGAAAGATCGCCCGGAAGATTGTCTCCAGAGGCTGTAGTGATTTGGTGTCCAACCATTACAAAATCCGCCTCTGCAGATATACCTCCCTGAAACGCCACAAACTCAGTATTCCATAACTCATCTATAGTTCTGTCGACAACTACGCTGCTTTTGTGCGTATCACCTGTGCCCGCTCCGAGTCCGGGAAAATGCTTTAGAGTAGCAGAAATACCCGTATCTTCAACGCCCTTTACAAATTGAGCTGTCATATCTGCTACAACATAAGGATCATCAGAAAAAATCCGATCTCCAAGCTCATTTTCAGAATTGATATTTACATCAGCTACCGGAGCAAGATTTAAATTAAACCCTAACTCCGATAAATTATAACCTATGGTATTCCCAAGGTTATATACAGTCTCAATATTTCCAAGATCACCATAATACGCCATATCATGACTGCTGTAGGTACCGAGCTTTTCAGAAATGCGTGCTACCTCTCCGCCTTCTTCATCTACAGCTAAAAACAGTCCGATGTTATTATTGGATTCCTGAGCATATTGCTGTGATGTGTATAACATATCATAGACCTGATACCAGTTTTCAATATTCTGAGAAAAATAAACTAATCCGCCTATGGGTATGTTTTCCAGAGCCTCTTTCGTAAGTGATCCGGCTTCAGTTGCACTGCCGTTATAGTGAGTCAAAGCCTCAGGTGTCACTATAAACATTTGGTAGATCTTATCTTCAAGAGTCATACTATAAAGCAGTTCTTCAACTATTGATGCATTATTCTCTCTTGTTGTAACAGTCGTACAGCTTGTGAACTGTGCCGGTCTTGTGGTTAAAGTAGTCTTAACAGTTGTTCCTGTAGTAGTCATAGTTGTTGAAACAGTATTACTCGTATCAGGAACTTGGCTAATGGACTGACCACTGCAGCCACTTGCTGCAATAGATGCAACAGCTGCCAATATAGTTAAAAATGCAGTTATCTGTTCCTTTTTCATATTACACCTCGTAACTTCGAGTTTGATATAAAAATTATATCAGAATCATCGCTTTTTGTCAACTCAAGTAAACTACTAATTTTTTCAGTCTCTCTGCTCATATAAATGCAAAGAACAAAGTTTATGTTATCCCCGATGAAAAATATTCTGCAGCAGTTGACAAATATGATTTATTCTGGTACAATAATATAAACGTATGTAAGTAAACTGCCTAGGAGGAGTATATAATGGCATATTTGATTGGTGTTGACTGTGGTACCAGCGGTACCAAAACAGTATTGTTTGATGAATATGGAAAAGTTATTTCCAGTGCAACTGTGGAATATCCTATGTATCAGCCTAAAAATGGCTATGCTGAGCAGGAACCGGCTGACTGGGCAAATGCTATGATAAGCACAATTAAGTCAGTTGTGGCAAAAAGCGGTGTTTCAAGAAATGATGTAAAGGGTATCGGTATTTCCGGGCAGATGCATGGCCTTGTTCTGCTCGATAGAGAAAATAAAGTTCTTCGACGTTCCATTATATGGTGTGATCAGCGCACAGCTGCTGAAGTCGATGAGATGAATCGTATTGTGGGCAACGACAAACTTGTTGATATCACAGCTAACCCTGCTCTCACTGGATGGACTGCTGCAAAGATTCTCTGGGTAAAGAATAATGAACCAGAGATTTACTCCAAGATAGCTCATATCCTACTTCCGAAAGATTACCTCAGATTCATTCTCACTCATGAGTATGCAACTGAAGTTTCTGATGCCTCTGGTATGCAGCTTCTTGATGTCCCGAATCGTTGCTGGTCTGATGAAATCTTGAGAGCTTTTGAAATTGATAAGAAGTGGCTCGGTACGGTTTATGAATCTTGCGCAGTTACTGGTAAACTTACTAAAGCTATGGCTGATGAACTCGGTCTTTGCGAGGGAACAATTGTAGTTGGTGGTGCCGGTGATAATGCCGCTGCTGCTGTTGGAACAGGTGTTGTGAGAGATGGCAGAGCTTTTACTACCATTGGTACATCAGGCGTCGTTTTTGCACACACCTCTGATATAGCTATTGATAAAATGGGCAGAGTTCATACTTGTTGTGCTGCCGTTCCAGGTTCTTGGCACATTATGGGTGTGACTCAGGGTGCTGGACTGTCTCTCAAATGGTTCCGTGACCAATTCTGCAGCAGCGAAAAGGAGACTGCCGCTTATATGGACGTTGATCCTTATTATCTGATGGATCAGCAAGCTGCTCAGGTTCCCGTAGGCAGTAACAGGCTTCTCTATCTCCCCTACCTCATGGGTGAACGCACTCCCCATCTGGATCCCAATGCAAGAGGTGTATTTTTTGGCCTTTCTGCTATGCACACAAAAAGAGATATGCTTCGTGCAGTAATGGAGGGCGTTGCATATTCCCTTCGAGACTGCGTTGAGGTGTTCCGTGAAATGGGTATATCTGTTTTTGACATGATGGCATGTGGAGGTGGTGGTGCCTCCAAGCTCTGGCGTTCTATGCTATCAGATCTTTATAATTGCTCAGTTAAGACCGCTTCCTCTAAAGAAGGACCCGCTCTTGGTGTTGCTATCCTCGCGGCTGTTGGTGCTGGTATATATAACAGTGTTCCTGAGGCTTGTGATACTATTGTTGGTGTTGATAAAATTGTTGAACCAGTTACTGAAAATGTACCTGAATATGAGAAGTACTATCAGCTTTATCGCTCTATCTACCCTGCTCTCAAAGATAGTTTCCAGGTTCTTGCCACCCTTTAAGTCTTAACAAGGAGGTGTCTGTTATGTCACGTTTTTTTAAACGTTTCTATATACAGGCTCATGCTATTTCTGATCAGGGTAATGTGCGAACTAACAACGAAGATAACTTTTTTATTGACGGTCATGTAAATCCCGAACCTCAATCAGGCGGCAATATGTTCCTTGAAAATATGAAGCTGAATGATCATGTATTTGCTGTTTGTGATGGAATGGGCGGCGAATCATATGGTGAAGTTGCCTCTGCTATGGCTGTTGAATCACTTAATGAGTATTATTCTTCAATAAAAAAATCTAAAAGCATCAAACTTGGAATGATCATTGATAAATATGCCAATTACGTGAATAACCGTATATGTAAGATGGTTGAAGAACGCAATTGCTATAATAGCGGTACAACACTTGCAATGCTTTGCTTTAAAGACGACTATGCTTTTCCTTTTTATATTGGTGACAGTCGCATATATCTCTACGATGGATTCGATCTGTATGCACTTACTAAGGATCAGACCTTGGCAACTGAAATGCTTCAGCATGGTGTTTATACACCTGAGCAAGCTGAAATAAGCTATGACCGTAATAAACTTATGCACTTCCTTGGCGAAGACAAAGATGGCAATGGACTTAAAATAACTGCTCAATCGCCTATCGCTCTTCGCAGCGGCATGAAATTCCTGATATGTTCTGATGGTCTTTCTGATATGTGCAGTGACCTTACCTTGTATGAGGTGTTTTCTGATGAAAATGAAGATGACTATGCACAGAGACTTATCGATCTTGCCCTTGAAGCTGGCGGCTCTGATAATGTTACTGTTATAGTAATCGAAATATTTTGATAAAATGGAGATGTAAAGTATGTTGATTCTAAATGCTTTTCGTGGGTTTTGTATGGCTCTTGCAGACAGCGTTCCTGGAGTTTCTGGTGGAACAATTGCGTTTCTGCTTGGCTTTTATGATAAGTTTATCGGTTCTCTTAATAAGCTTATAAGCGGCACTAAAGATGAACGCCGTGATTCTATAAAATTCCTCATCAAACTCTTTATCGGATGGATAATTGGTTTCTTGGGCGCTATGCTCGTGCTATCTGAAATCTTTGAATCCCACATTTATATTGTAAGCGCTCTTTTCTTCGGACTTACACTTTTTGCGATCCCACTTGTTATATATGAGGAACGTAATGCCATGAAGGGTCACGTGGTATGTATCCCTTTTATGATAGCTGGTATAGCTCTTGTAATAGGAATCTCAATGATCAGTAAAACTCTAGGCGGCGGTGGAATTGTATTCGAAGGCTTTAATATAGGTATCATGCTCTTTACTTTTATTGCTGGTATGGTGGCTATATCAGCTATGGTTTTACCTGGAATTTCAGGTTCAACTATTCTGCTTGCATTTGGAGTTTATCTTCCTACAACTAATGCCATCTCTGAAATACTGAAATTTGAAAGTTTTAAGGCTGTTCCTTATCTCTGCGCACTGGCTCTTGGTATTATTGCAGGAATCATTCTCGTTATCAAGTTTGTCGATAAAGCACTCAAAAGTTATCGTCCCCAGAGTATGTATACTATTATTGGTCTCATGATTGGTTCTCTGTATGCTATATGTCAGGGACCAAGCACTCTGGAGAGTACTGATGGTTCTGCCCTTGAGCCTCTCTCACTTACAATGGTTATGAATGAACCTTTCCTTATCATGCCATTTGTTGCTGGCGGCGCCGTTCTTGCTATACTTGAATTTCTACGCTACATAATGGAAAAAAAGGAGAAACAACAGCTTGCTGTTGAAGCTTAAACTAAAAAATGTGAAAAAATCCCTTATGTGGAATATTCCACATAAGGGATTTTTAGCTCTATAAAAAATAGGGCACTATTTTTTCTTATTAATATCGGCTCTATAATAAATGTTGGGGAAAGCCGAGTAAAGCCTACAAAATAAATATCAAAAAAAGTAGAGCATATTTGAG
>CALXBL010000017.1 GCA_944386525.1 uncultured Ruminococcus sp.
TATAGCTGGTCTTTCTTTATTATACCATTTCTATCAAAAAAAGCCAAGCGAATGCTTGACTTTTTCGACAGGCTGAGTCTGCCGCATAACTAACGGCAGACTTTCTATTTACAGACATATTGTACCTGTAAGGTTAAACCCATTATTTGTATACTAAGTCTGCGTGTACTTCAGATGCTCTTTCTGTTTTGGCTGCACCGGCTTTTGCCAAAATGCTAAAAATTATCAATGCTATTGCTATTTTAGAATATATATGTTATAATAAATTATATTCTCTTATGAGAATATTCATACTAATATTATAAACATGGAGGTAATTTTTATGGGACTTATTAAAGCAGCAACTGGCGCTATTGGCGGTCAGCTCGCAGATTCATGGCTCGATTATATAGCTGCCCCGGAAATGGGCTCAACTACTATCATGTGCCGAGGCGTTCAGGTAAGCAATAAACGCAGCAGCAACAAAAAAAGCAACGAAAATGTTATATCCAACGGTTCTAAAATCGTCGTAGGCCCAAACCAGATGATGTTTTTGGTCGAAGACGGCAAAATCATCGACTACACTGCAGAACCAGGCTACTATGAAGTTTTCATGTCCTCTGCCCCCTCGCTTTTTGGCGGTCAGCTTGGCGATACTCTCAAGGATACCTGGGAAAGATTTAAGTTCGGTGGTCAGCCCACAAGCGCCCAGAAAGTATATTTCGTAAATCTCGGAGAAATAAGAGGCATTAAGTTCGGTACAAGAAATGCGCTCCAGTATTTCGACAATTTCTATAACTCCGAACTCTTCCTGCGCTGCCACGGTACATATTCCATCAAGGTTACCGATCCGCTCAAATTCTATATGGAATGTCCGCTGCGTGACAATACCGTTGTGGATTTCGAGGATATCAACGACCAGTTCAATGCTGAATTTCTTACGGCTCTCCAGTCTGCCATCAGCCAGATGTCCGTTGACGGCGTGAGAATATCTACACTGCCTTCTCAGGGAATGAAGCTTGCAAAGTATATGGGCGACGTTCTTGACGAGGACTGGAAAAAGGTTCGCGGCATTGAAATCGCATCTGTGGGAATCGCAAGCATAAGCTACGACGAGGAAAGCAAAAAGCTTATCAATATGCGCAATCAGGGTGCAATGCTCTCCGACGCTGCCGTAAGAGAGGGCTACGTTCAGGGCGCTGTTGCACGTGGCATGGAGGCTGCCGGAAGCAATGCTGCCGGTGCAGGTCAGGCGTTTATGGCTATGGGCATGGGTATGCAGAACGCCGGAGGCTTTATGGGTGCGGCCTCTGCAGCTAATATGCAGCAAATGCAGATGCAGCAGCAGTCTGCGGCTCAACAGCAAACATCAGCTAACAGCTGGAATTGTTCCTGTGGTAATACAAATACAGGTAACTTCTGTACAAACTGCGGCTCAAAGAAGCCTTCTCCGGAAGAAGGCTGGAAATGCTCATGCGGCGCTCAAAATACCGGAAACTTCTGCACCAACTGCGGCGCAAAAAAACCTGCTCCCACAGGAAGCTGGAAATGCTCATGCGGTGCTGAAAATATCGGAAACTTCTGCACCAACTGCGGAAATAAAAGAAGCTGACAGTATTGCACTGCTCTCATAGAGGAGGTATACATTTGAATACCGTACAATATAAATGCCCCTACTGCGGCGCTGAGCTGACTTTCAAGCCGGATCAGCAAAAATTCGGATGCGATTACTGCGACAGCTTCTTCGATGAAGACGAAATCGCCAGAATGTATGACGAGGTCAACAAAATGGCTGAGGAAAACGCCGACCCCTCCGCCCAGACCCTAAAAGATGAAAACGATTACTCCCAGTTCGACAGCAGTGACTTCACTGAACATACAAATCTCTACGCCTGCAACTCCTGCGGCGCACAGATAATAGCTGAGGACACCTCTGCTGCCACTTTCTGCTACTACTGCCACAACCCGGTTGTGCTTGCTGGACGTCTTACCGGCGAATACCGACCGAATTACGTCATACCATTTGCCTATACCCGTGAAAAGGCACTTGAGGACTTCAAAAAATGGTGCAAAAAAAGATGGTTCCTGCCATCAGACTTCAAATCGAAGCAGCAGCTTGAAAAAATGAGCGGCGTATACGTCCCGTTCTGGCTTACAAGCTGCACGGCAAATGCTCATCTTTCATGCATAGGCGAAAAAAGACGCAGCTGGACCTCCGGCAATTACAGAATCACTGAGATCAGCGAGTTTTCTGTAAGGCGAAGCGGCTCGTTCCCATTTGAGAAAGTCCCTGCCGATGGCGCAAGCAAAATTGAAGACGCCCTGATGAACGCCATTGAACCCTATAACTATAAGGATATACGTGAATTTTCTATGCAGTACCTGAGCGGTTTCCTTGCGGAAAAATACGACGTTCAGTGGGAACAGGTCGCAGACCTCACCAAAGACCGCATTCATAAGGGCTGCACAGATAAGCTTATGTCTACCGTCAATGGCTACAGCAGCACTAAGGCTGTTTCTGTAAATGTGGCATATGCCAACACACGGCGTGAATACGCCCTGCTGCCGGTGTGGTTCATGAACTACCACCACGGCGGCAAGACATACAGCTTCGCTATGAACGGTCAGACCGGTAAGCTTGCCGGTACTCCGCCCCTTGATGTGAAAAAACTGCTCCTGTTCTGCGGCGGAATTTTTGCTGCTGTAGGAGCTGTGGCAACACTTATAGGAGGTATGGTACTATGATAAGCATACTTAAAAAGACTATACCTGTTTTGCTCTGCTCTGTTATGAGTCTGAGTGCATTTGCATCTCTTGCGTATGCTGAGGAGCTAACTATTGATCCGGCCGACAGCTTTATCTACGACGAGGCAGATATGCTCACCGAGCAGCAGGAAACTGAGCTTGGCGAAAAAATAACTGAAACTGCTGAGTATATCAATATGAATATTCTCATATACGTAAGCGGCACTACTATCGGCAGCCATAGCGGAACTGTACAGTTTGCAGAGGAGCTGTGCCTGGAGTACTTCGGATATGATGCTGACAGCATCGTACTGTATATGGATCTCTCCGGTCACGACAACCCGAACTATGCGCCATATGACTACATATATACTCGAAATCTCGCCAGATTCTACTACTCCGGCGAATCTGATGTCTCCGACGGCGGAAGAATTGACGCCATTTTTGACTACATGAACCCCTATCTCCCAAGATGTGAAGAAGACGTCTACTCGGCAACTGAGGCATTCCTTAACAGACTGGAAATGTTCTATGATTATGGACCAGACCCTGCTGTTGAATACTTCTATATCCCCGATAAGGATATGTATGCCGTTATTCAGGACGATAATACAATCCTTTTACAGGAAAGTAAGCCTAAATCATGGGGATTGGCTGTAGTTATCGGTATTGTGGCAGGTCTTATAGCTGCGGTGATAACATTCATCACTGTGAAAATGCACTACCGCTTCAAGAGCCAACCCTCAAGCCTGCAATATATGGACTTTGAAAATGCACACTTGGAACAGAAAAGTGATATGTTCATAAGATCGTACCAGACCCGCACCCGCATCCAGACAAGCAGCGGCGGAGGCGGAGGAGGAGGTACATCCAGCGGAGGCGGAGGCGGCGGAAACAGCAGATAACTCATACAAATATCTGCCTGAACGATATGATTTGTTCGAAAGGAGTTACTTTACAATGTCAAATGAAATTCTTAAATGTCTATGTGAAAGACGCAGCATACGCACCTACAAAAATAATCAGATAACAGACGAGGAGCTTTTTGCCGTTATCAAGGCAGGACAGTATGCTCCAACCGGCAAAAACAGAATGCCGGTCAAGTTCGTTGCAATTCAGGATAAGGCTATGCTGGAGCGGCTTTCAAGGTGGAATGCTGATATAATGGGAGCTTCTATAGATCCGTTTTACGGAGCTCCCACTGCAATTTTAGTCCTCGCTGACAGCAGCGTACCTACCTACGTGGAGGACGGTTCACTTGCACTTGGCAACCTTATGAATGCAGCTCACAGCCTTGGCCTGGGCAGCTGCTGGATAAACCGTGCACGCCAGATGTTCAGCTCAGCTGAAGGTAAAACACTTCTGGCTGAGTGGAATATTCCTCAGAGTTTTGAGGGCATTGGCTTCTGCATTTTAGGCTACCCCGACTGCACTCTGCCTGCGCCTTCACCACGTCCTGAGGATCAGGTAATACTCATAAGATAACACAACTGAGGGAACATCTGCCGTTTCCTCTTTTTGTGCAGATGCACCATATCAGAGAGCAAAATGTTGAGCTTTTTAACAAAATACTGCATAAGCCTCTTGACATCCGGCGTAAATCATTATATAATTAAATTGTAATATCTGATCATAAGATTATTGTCTAAACATCGAACCAGCAAAAATTTCAGAAAAGGAGAACAGGAATATGAGAATTATTACTATAAGCCGTGAATTCGGCAGCGGCGGACGTGAAATCGGTAAAAGAATTGCGGATATCCTCCAGATGGATTATTACGACAGGGAAATTCTCACCGCCATTTCCGAAAAGACCTCACTGGACGAAAAATACATCGAGGCTACCCTGAACAGCGGTCTTTTTCGGAATTTTAATATTTCATTCGGCAGGACTTTCGCCTATCCCACCGGCAACGCCGATGCTTTGGCCCTGCTCACACACCAGCACCAGATAATAAAAAGTATTGCCGAAAAAGGCAATGACTTCGTTATCGTCGGCAGAAGTGCCGATGTTATACTCGAAGAGTATAGACCTTTCAACGTCTTCGTCTATGCCGATATGGCTGACAGAATACGCCGCTGCCGTGAAAGAAGCGGCGATAAGGACGTTAAGGACTCCTACCTGAAACGTGAAATTAAACGCATCGACAAAAGCCGCCGCGACAGCCATGCTATTATATCAGGTTATAACTGGGGCGATAAGATGGGCTACCATCTCTGTGTGAATACGACCGGTCTTGAAATAAAGCCGTTGGCTCCGCTTGTTGCCTCATTTGCTGAGAATTATTTTAAAAGTATGTCCAAGTAATTTGGGAGAATTTTTATGGCATATGTGCCACGTATGATATGAAAAGAGATTTGCCCTCTCCGGAGGAACTCCCTCTGAAATAAAAAACAAGAGCATATTTCCTGAGTACTCATCTAAGTACTTTTGGAAATATGCTCTATTTACACTTCCGGGAATAACCAGCGATGTAAGACCAGTACAATTATATCTAAAAACTGTATCCCTATAATTTAATATAATTTATGTAAACATGATTTCCCACAAAAGCTAAACCTCCGCCCCTGAAGTGAACAGCCTTTGCAGTGTTTGCTCCGATAATTATGCCTTCCAGAGGCTGTGGAGATTGCAGTAGGCGTATACAGCCTCTACCTCATCGCCGTCGCAGATAGCAAAGCACATTTCCGGCTTGTCGCCGGGATTCAGAGCCTTTCTCTGATTGCCCTGCTTTGTCTGAAGAGAGATCCACTCAATATAGTGTTCCTCTGTCATGGGGTGCTCCACTGAGCCAACTTTTACGTACACCTTGCCGCCCTCTACCGTGTAGACCGGCACGTGCTTTTCAATAGCAGCATCTGTTGTTCCGGGAATGATCTCAGTCATCTTCTGCCCGCAGCACATAACCGGAACGCCTTTGTCCTTTACCATTGCCACGATATTTCCGCAGTGTTCGCAGATGTAGAATTTCTGTTTCATAATAATTTCTCCTTTATAATTATGATATATGTGACAGCCACATATTCAGCAGCCGTTTCACTCTGAACCTATTATACCATATTTCTAAAAAAATTTCAATACCCGGCAGCACAGTGCCGCAAAAAACACAAAAGAGCTGTCTGTTTTTTCAGCAGACAGCTCTTATTTTCATTTATATTCAGTCATCCTGAGGAGACTGTACTGCATCGTAGCCGGTCTCGCCGGTACGAATCTTAACAGCCTGACGAATATAGTAACTGAAGATTTTGCCGTCGCCGGGATTTCCGGTGAATGCAGCCTTCTTGATAGTCTCGATAGCCTTTTCTTCCCATTCCTCGGAGGATACTACTATCTCAAACTTAACCTTTGGCAGCACCTGGACGTCTACCTTATTACCTCTTACATATTCAACCATGCCACGCTGTACACCGCAGCCTACTACCTGATATACAGTGATGCCATTTACACCTATCTCGGAGAGGGCGTCCTTTACATCCTGATACGCTTCCTCTCTTACAATAGCCTCAATTTTTATGAGATTTACATTTTCAGCCATTTGTCTGCACCTCGCTTCCCATTATTCAAGACCGTTGAAGGACGGGTATGCTGACTCACCGTGCTGTGTGATGTCGAGACCAAGTATCTCGTCCTTAGCATCAACTCTGATCTTACCTGTAAGCAGTCTTGTAATGCCGTAGCAGATAAGTGTACCTGCAACTGCGATAACTACTGTGATAACGATACCAAGAGCCTGAGCACCAAGCTGTGCCCAGTCGCCGTAGATAGCGCCCTCGTATCCGCCGATAGATTCCTTCGCAAACAGTCCTGTAAGCAGTCCTCCCCAAATACCGCCTGTACCGTGGCAGCTGAATGCATCGAGAGCGTCGTCAAAGCCAAACTTCTTCTTGCCATAGGAGATCATAATGTAGCATACAGGACTTGTTGTAAGACCTATGATAACTGCCGCCCAGATCGGTACGAAGCCTGCACCTGGTGTGATGCCTACCAGACCTGCTACAATACCAGTGCACGCACCGATAAGTGTGGGCTTACGGTTCTTTATGATATCGCACAGCATCCAGGAGAGGAGCGCTGCTGCGGCAGATGTTGCTGTTGTCATGAATGCATGTGCAGCCTGACCGTTGGCAGCAAGTGCGGAACCAGCGTTGAAGCCGAACCAGCCAAACATCAGAATGGACGCACCAATCATAACTGTCGGTATATTGTGGATACGGTAGGAGGCATGATTGTAGTCACGGCGCTTGCCAAGCAGAATGCAAAGTACAAGTGCAGATACACCGGAGCTAATATGTACCACATCGCCACCGGCAAAGTCGAGTGCACCCAGTCCCTCAAGACCAAGCAGACCGCCTGCACCCCATACCATGTGTGCAAGAGGATAGTAAACGATTATCGACCATGCAATGATAAATATGAAAAGTGACTTGAACTTCATTCTGCCGGCAACCGCACCGGTGATAAGTGCTGGTGTGATAATGGCAAACATCATCTGGAATCCGCAGAATACCATATTCGGAATGGATGCGCTCTCAGTGTATCCTGATTCCGTGGATACGCCTTCAAGTCCGAACCATCTTAAGTCGCCAATGATTCCATTGTCCGTGGGAGCAAAGGAAAGTGAATATCCAAAAAGCACCCACATTACTATACCTGTACCTATGATGAAAATTGAGGTCATCATAGTATTTACCGTGTTCTTTTTACGTACCAGTCCGCCGTAAAAGCACGCAAGTCCTGGCGTCATGAAAAAGACAAGAGCTGAACATATCAGCATGAATCCTATATCTGCATTCATAATTATTATCCTCCAAATATAATTTTTGTATCGGCAAAAGATAAACAAAAAAAGTCCATTAAATATTCTGTATCCGTTCTGACAGATGCATACTGCCGATGACAGAATATTCAATGAACTTCATTGCTCATATAAAATATTTTATTGTTGATAACAGCTTAAGCCCTTTTGCCTCAACACCTAGATTATACACCATTTATTTTGATTTGGCAATACCTTTTTAGAAAAAAATCTGTTTTTGTAGATTTTTACAAATATTATCTGCGCTGAAAAAGAAAAATTCTACATCAGGACAGGCATAACATCTACTCTTCCTTATCGGGAACACGTTCGCAGAACACCGCACAGCTCTGATAATTGTGCCCGTAGAGATGACAGACGACAAGTGCTGCCGAATCACAGCCAAGATGTATCATAAGTTAATACACATTATCAGACTCTATAACACATATTTCCGCTGCATGGTAGTTCAATGTGTCCCGGAAATTTCAATGGATTCCGGCAACCATGCCGTTGAAAGCTACGCAGCGCTGCGAAAAGCGTGCAAGAACATCTGTCATCTCCTGAAAGAAAAATCGTATATATATGGGTAGTGCATACTGTATGAGATTATTTACAGAATAAGAACTTTTCGCTCACTGCCTATGATATATTCCTCACAGATGTTATGTTTCTCCTGCCCTAACCTGTTGCTCTTGTAAAAAGTTCTCATTATCCAAGCTCTTTTTTTCTTTATAAAAAGCACCCACCGTTTCAAGCATTTTATTTATCTGACTGCTTTTTTGTTTGTAATCCTCAATAGACTTCACTTTATTATAATCATTGCTTAAAACAGCCATCACAGATTTAGTTGCATTAGCAGAAATCATATTAAATCCACTCATTTTATTCGAATAATCATCATACAATTTTCCTATGCTGTTGAAATAATCATTTTCCTCTGCAAGCTTTTTTTCATCCTTTGGCTTACTGAGTTTTTTCAATTCGGTCTCCATGAGATAATTTGCAAATTTATCATGCTGCATACTCATTTTTATCTTATCCTGCGATTCCTTTGACAGCGAATTATTTTTACGACTATCATAGTCTGACAGCAGTTTTGCTATGATCTCTTTCACAAACGCCAGTCTCAGCTTGGTTTCTTCTTCATCACCTGTTTCCTGAATTTCATATTCTTGTGTTACAGTGGATACAAAGTGTTCCTTTTTTTCAGAGTCAAGCTTTAATGTATAATCCAGATTTTGCATATAGATAAGCAAAGTGTGCTTTTCATCCGGATCACATTCTGACATTGCATTTTGATAATTGTTTTTTTCATTTGCAATTTTATTTTCTATGCTTTTGATTTTTTTATTATTGGAGTTGCCTTCATTCTTCAAATCAGACAGTTTTTTTTCGAGCGAAGCTATATTATGCATTATTTTTACGGGTTTTTCGACACCCTTTAACGACATTTTCTTAATTGTATCCAGAGCGTCATTCATGCTCTTTTCATTTATACTGGAGGTTATATCATTTTCATATTTTTTCCGCTGCGCCTCGCTCATACTTTTGCCGCCATCAACATCAAGCTTGCTGCTTACAAAATTTGTGTTGCTGTACATTTTCATGCTGCGTTCCCGGGCATAGCTTAACCGATTTTTGTCTGGATTGGAAAAAAGGCTCTTACTTTCATTCAGCTGGAACACTTTAAATGTGTTAAGCATTGCCACCGGATCAAGAGCTGCAAGCTTACTGAGTTCTTCCTCATCAGTCTGCAGTTTCCTGAGCTTTTCCATAGTTCTGATATAATACTTAGATTCGTCCTCGTCATCTTCCTTTCTTCCTATAATATCAAAGGTTTTTTCTGCGTCTCCAATCACCTTTTCTGAATACGCCAGCTCTTCATTTTCAATTAATCGTTCTATACCCCGCTTTTCCAGTTCCTGACGCATTTTAGACAGATACTTGAAGCATTCCTGCAGCTTGCTGCTGCCCGTTTTAATGGCATCAAGAAGCCGCAGATAAATATCACTTATTTGACGTGTGCGAACGGCAGTTAATACATGGTTAATGCCTATAATTTCACCGCCATCATTTATTTTATTTACCGCATCATCAATTTCACTTATCGTATTTTTCAGCTTTGTATAATCATTATCCAGTTCGTTCAATATAATTTTTTGTGATTCTATATTTAAGAGATTATTTACGTTCAGCTTCACTTCATTGTTAGTCTGAAAATCAAAGCTCTTACTATCCTCATCCCAGGCAAGTGTTCCTTTCATGTCCACTGAGCCCAGATTGTAGGTCAAAATACTCCAGCTGTGTTTCAGCTCCTTGGATTCTATAATAAATATTGACGGTATTTTGGCACCTGCACTTAATTTCAGATTCAACGCTAAATTGCCGGAAATATTATATTCCAAAGAAGTCTGCTCTCTATTCAGTGTGATGCCATCTTTCAGACTCATACCTTTTTTATAGGTAAATGCCGTCGTTCCCAAAACAGAACCTGTTCCTTCCGCCTCAGCATTTCCCTCAAGCTGTATTTTTGCAGCACCGCTTATCAATGAGATTCCTGCTGTAACGCCTGCTCCTATCACACCATCTGCCTTTGCATCAGCTTTGGCTGAAAAGTCTCGCTGTAACTTATTATTCTGAATACTAAAGCTTAAATCGCCCGTTACCTTCGCTCCTGCGAATACCTGAAAACCGGCTTCAGCACTGAGAAACGGAGGAACTATTGGTATTGGCAATGTGGGATTATAAAGAACCTTTGTTGCACCGTTGCCTCCGGCAGCTCCACGCTCTTTCGGAAGTGCATACTGGGCAGTAAGCTGCGCATCAACTGCACCATCATCATAGATAAACTTCCCCTTGAACGCACCATCCAAAAAAGAAATTTCCTTTTCAAATCTGTCGATGGAGAAATCCTCCTTTGCAGGCATTTGGAAGTCTCCATCAACATACGACAGTTTGCTCAACCTCACTCCTATAGTAGGCATTTCACTCAAAAGCTTGTCTATCAACCCTGCATTTTCCTTATCAGCATTGTATTTTGCTTTTGAAAAGCACAGATTTTTTATATCAAAGCCCTTATCTGTGCGCTGAAATTCGCCTATCGCAGCTTTTCCGTATGGAGAAATAGTAAGGCTCAAATCTTTTATATCCCGTATTTCCAGGACTTTATTTCCAAAATGATATCCCAGGATAATTGTGCCGCCTACCGCCATCATATTATTATTATATGACAATCCGCCACTCAATTCCACATCATCAATTTTTGAGAAAATTCCTTTTCCTACCTTTGCTCCGAAATTTGTAATGTTAAGACTATTATTTAATTTGATTTCCTGCTCAACAGCAAATTGAAGCTCTTTAAATTCTATGTCGTCTCTTCTTATCAACAAATCAGACGCATTTAACTCCAGCTTTTCCAAACCCGAACAGAAATTGGTACCCCCATTTATTGATTGAATACAACCCTTTGCCTGAGGCAGCTTCAAGCCCTCATTCCAATAGGATTTTTCCATCATGCCTTCCAGACTAAAATGATTTCCTTCTACTTTGAAGGATTCCATAGCCATTCCCACATCAAATGAGTCCTTTGTTATCTTTATGTAGAGTTTTGCATTTTTCGCTGAGGTTGTCAGGCTTGACAGCGTAACAGGACTGGCATCGCCGACAATCGGTATTTCCATTTCACGAATCTCGCCGCCATCGGCGTCCTGTGATGTAGTTTTCAGTTCAATAGCCTTATTCTCATTGCTGATAACACAACTTCGATGCTTATAATAATACATGACGTTCCCTGTATTTCCAACGGGAGCACTGTCGGAAAGATACAGCATATAGCCTTCTTTTATCTTTTCATAAACCTTATCCTGACTCTGAACCATTCCAGTATAAACAATATCACTCGGAGTTTCTGCATATTGTATGTACAGGTAATAGCTGCCGCTCATTTTTCCATGGATATATCCACTCAAAGAGGACAGCTTCTTCACCTCCGGAACAGCTACAACTATCTCACGCCCTGCGCCGTCTATTGCATAGCCTGTCTCAACAGAGATGCTTTCCTCCGAAACTGCCACTGCGTCTAATCCGCAAATGACCCCAAATCCCGAAAGAAAACGATGATTTATACGACGCTTGTCATTCATGTACCTCTGCTCAGATTCAAATACATTTACATTAAGCAGCTTTCCCTTGTAATAATGATTTCTCTCAAATGGATAGTATTTTATATGATTCAATTGCTTCACATCCTTTTATAAATAGCCGCATTATCGCACAAAGCTTACGCTTATACACTTTTATAAGACATACACAATGAAACACGGTAAACCTTGTGCAGTAATGCCGTGATTTCACTTGAAGGTCATTCTCCAAGAACTATGCCATCTATCAAACCGCCGATATCATCCTGGTCAGTCAACCTGCCTTCATCAATACGACTCTCACGAGGCATATGTTCAGCAATCATCAGAATATTCACCTCCATATGTGCAGGCTTGCAGCTGTCGATTATCTGATACAGCTTTTCCATATCTGCCGATGACAAAACTACCGTGGGGATAACCAAAGTGAACACATAGGGATCAATAAACAGCTTTTCATAGCTTACACCATATTTTTTCACTATCTCCTGCTTGTCAGTCCGATAGTATTCTACAATTTCCGGCCGCTCTCCGATATATATGCCGCAAAGCTCTTCTATTATCTCCCTTGTACCTAAATTCCGGTATATTCTTGCTGCATTCCTAAGAATATACCGAAGCTGTGATTCGCTCCAAAGATCAGCCGTGCGTATACAGTACCAGGATGCCAGCCATCTCAGAAAATCACTGCCGGCACTTTCCGCCGTGTAATTTTCATACGTCTTTTCTATGCTGCGCTCCATATCTTCATATAGATTCTGGAATATACTCAGATATCGCTCCAGAAAACTATTCTCCTCCGTCTGATACACCTCAGGAAGATAATGCATGATTGAATACGGACGAAAATACAGTTTCGCTTCATATATTTTTGCGGTATCTTCAGCCGCAGAGGTAAGCTGTACTGCAAATATCAGATATCTGCCGTGCAGTCTTGCAATCAGCATTTCCCTGGAGGCTGAAAGCGAAAGATGTGGATATTGCTCCAACGCCGCAAATTTCTGCTCCGCCGGAATGGATGAACACATCAATTCTTCAATTCTGTAGACTTTACCTTTAAATACAATAGAGTCGCTTTCAAAGGCATAGAACGTAAACCTGAAAAGTGAATTTATCGGCTGTACATACGACATGGAAAGCTTGTACCAGCGCATAGACATTTCTCCGCTGTCAAATAATCTGGAAAAATACCAGTCCTTGATAATAAGTCCGTCAGCTTCAGTTCTTCCTCCATATCCACGGCAGAAATCGCTTTTCTGACGAAGTATAAAATATTCAGATTTCTTACGCATTTCTGCCATCTCCTCTTTCAAAGACAATACCCTCGCACAAACTTTATACGGTATTGTCTGTAATTATCTTCCACATAACGAAATACTCGTACGCTCAAGTCTTGGCAGACTACTCTTTTTCAGCTTAATGTCATCGTTCTCCAGACGAACTGCGCCCCCGCCTGAAAATGATACGTCCAGACTCTTTACACCGTCTATCCACGGTACACTGCGAATGTACTTATTCAGTGCACTGATACTTATCGTCTCACCAAAGCTTATGTGACGGAAAAAATCTTCAATGTATTTCTCAATCTGCTTCAAAACGCCCTCTCTTCGGCTCACCATAAGCTCTGCGCAAACATAAATTCCCACATATTCCGGTGCCGTGAACTCCACCTTTGTACCTGTCATAACTCTCGGCGAGATATAACGTCTCATATGCTCAAGGCAGCATTGGCTCAGACGTGAACTGTCGGGGTTGTTTTCCACTGCTATCATAATACAGTTTTCAAGCTGTTCATGGCAAAATGCTTTTACCCTGTACACCGGTACACCCGGAGTACGCCGCACCGCCTGCTCAAAATCCGCAAGTGTAACACAACGTTCTGATACAGATAGCTGCCTACGCAAGCGTTCAAAGCATTGATCAATAGTTTCAGCCGATCTTCCGCCTGTTGACGGCGTTATATTCACACCGCAGCTTGCTGTTTTCTCTTCAAAGAAATCGACTGTTTTCGCCTTGATATTTCCGGCATCTCCTTTTGATACTGCGCAGCCCAGCATATATATACCGCCCTCTGGCGGCATTCCCTTTTCTCCGCTGCCAAAAACAAGTTTCCCGTCTTTTAAAAGAAAATGCCTTGAGTCAGGCTCAGAATCATCAAAATCATCAACTCTTTCCCACCTGTGCATACCGTCCTTTTCCATTACTCCAATCACCAGAGTTTCTGGCAGGATATCTTTCATATCCCACGAAATACTGAAATTACATACGCCCAATGCGCTTCCTATATATCGTTCCGGAACACCCGTGCTCAGCATAGGGTATGTTTTCTTCTGAACCGCTGGTATAACATTCAGCACTACCCTTGTCAGCGCAGGCTTTATAGGATATTCTCCATCTTTTATGAAAATTTCGACAGGATAGCTGCCGCCGACAGAAATTATAGGACGTTCAACCCGTATGCGGATAGTACCGTTTCGGGAAAAGCCGCTTGTTTCATCTGAAACTATGGTATAGGAGCTGTCTGTTTCCAAATGGACAAATCCTGCAAATTCATCTGTTATCTCTCCGCAATGCTCCGGGAGCTTTATTTCCACATAAAAGCTCAGGATACACCCTGCTTTTGGCGGCTTTTTAAGACAAATCTGAAAAGCTGAAACAGCCTCGTCCCTGCCAAATGGGTAAAACAGCATATCATCCAACATATCGCTGCAGTTTTCTATTCTTGATATATCATTTTTCAGGGCAACAATGTCATTATCCACCGCTGTAAAGGTCTGTGTTGTTTCAAATTGGATATCATCCGCCATATAAGCAGTTCCCTGGGGGATCTCACGGTCAGATGCTGTGATTTTTATGTATGTCTTCGCAGGCATTGCCTTTTGCGGCATCTCACCTAACAGCTTCAGATACCTCAAGCGATGAGCGTCTCCTATTACGTTCAAGTGAAATTGCTGTGTTTCCGTCAGACACGCGAGCAATTCCACGATGGTCACTCCCGGATCGGAAGGATTGAAATTTGTCCACTGAGGACAGATATGCGAAATCTGAAGCAATGCAGTTTTCATAATATCTTCAAAGCTCTGACGGTCAAGTTCCTCTGATCTCAGCATTTTCTTCCCTCCACAAATAACTGCTTTAATATTTCACTGCCGTTATATTACTTGAATAGTCAACCTTAGCTCCTTTTGTACAGGAATACACATTTCTGCCCAGCCGCTGCCTGACCATTCTCTTTCATGTATCTCACTGCCGTTTTCATCTGTCATGTGCAGATAAAACCCATTGATCCCGGCAACTCCAGAAACATTGCATATTCTCTCATAAATTGCGGCTGCATTTGGCAGACTGCCTATATTCCAGCCTTTTCCATCGCCGCCTCGGCGAAAATCAAAATATGACTCTATAGAATGTTTTATCTGCTGTTCCAGAACGCCCACTGATTCATAGTTCTCTGTATATATTTCTGCTGTAACAGTACAATATACAGGAATAGGCGGAATAACCCTAAGCCTTTCCGGCCTCACATTCGCACAGCAGCTTTCCAAAAGATATTTTCGTATCTTAAAACTTATCTCTGGAAACATTTCCATATGCTCCAGCAGAACTGCTACTGTAACTGCTCCGTATTCCTTTTCACCCAGATGGTTTCTGCCGCCAAAGGCACGCACCCGAACCACATTTCTCTCCGCATGACGCACTGCACAGGCGTAATCCTCCTCAGAGCAGATACGGGAACCCATTCGAAGCGTTTCCGCTGAACGTATAAGAGTCTCATGGAGTCTTTCTCTATCAAGTCCATTGGTGAGCCTGAGCGGTGCTGACGCACCCGCAATAAGTCCTGAGTTTCCCTCTAAGGTAAATGTTGTACCTGCCGGCAGATTTCCGGCTGCTCCGCTGCATACGGTGTAGGTTATCATTACATTTTCTGCGTCACTTTCCGGTGGAAGTCCTCCCAGACGCTCATCAAATATCACCTGAGAGTTTTCACGATTCAGAATGTAGCAGTTTGACTCCGCACCCTGTTTCCATTCGGTCCACTCCACCCAAAGATGAGAAAGTCTGCCGTCCTCATGATATACTGGCTTCCCAGCACCTTTGCGTATCATTTCATCTGCTGCCACGGCTGATAGCTGATTCAGATGATCCACCCATACACACGCCTTATAAATATCACTGCTGTTCAGCTCGCAGACATAACCACTGTCGGAAGAAACGTAAAAATATTCCGGATCCCTCTGTTCTACATTTTTCACCTTAATACTGTTAAGGCATATCTTTTCCAGCGTCTTTTCAGGATAGCTTTTGCTGCCTGAGAATCTAAGACGTATCCAGTACCGTTTCTTTCCAAAAAGCTCCTTCTCCACAAAGCCCTTGTTCTGGTTAAGCTGCAAAAGACCTGTTCGGGAAAGACCTCTTGTTTCGTCGTGACAGGATAGATTCTTCCAGCTGCCGTCAAAATATTCCCACACAAAGCTCCTGCCGCTGTCTATCTCATTGCGGCTGCATACGAAAAGCATCTGGATACCGGCGTATTCCGGCGCCTTAGTAAATGCAAAATAGAGACTCCTGCCATGATTTCCGGTGAAATAACACACCTGAAACGAACGGTTTCCAGACAGAGAATAACATTTTTCCTCTAAACAGTTTTCAGTTACTGCATAGCCTGCCGTTGGAAGTGATATATAATGATAGGAAAACGATGGGGAGCTTATCTCAGGTGTTATATACCAACCGTTCTGTTTCATATAGTTTTCCACAGAAACAATCCTCGCTCTGATAGCAAAATGCTCACCCGACGGCAAAAGTGCCTTAGCCATATTTCCCGGGCAATCGAATTCTATTCTGACGATACTCCTGTCATTATTTCCATAAAACACATCACTGTAGCTGTTGTCACGAAACAGCTTTACCCAACCCGATCCATTCCAGTATTCCCATATTACATAGCGAATACGAACCTCGTATTCAGCCGGCTTACGCAGCTGAGATTTCTTCATAATGTGCTTCCAGTCAATATCATTCTCCTGAAGCTCACGAATAGGATTTCTGATATAGTCTATCCGAAACTCCAGCGTAATATGGCTGCCTACACAGCTCAGGGCACTGTCGCAAGCGAAATAAACTGCACTATATGGCACAGGATTTATATCAAACGGTCTGAAACGGTATGCTGTCAATTCTGAATTATCGCCGAATATCCCATCAGGCTCCAGCGCCTCTGCTTCTGTACCCAGATATATCTGCTGCATATAGAGCTTTGATAATTCCTTTGTTCCGGGGAGTTCGGTCATAAACCACTGGCTTTCTATACCGTGGAATGTTTTCCTTACCGGTTCTTCCGTTCCAAAGGAGAATTTCAATGTATTACCTTCCTTCTTAACATTCTCACATTTAGCAAAGCCCTCTTTAGTTTCATAATAAAGAACATTGTCCACTGCTTTTAAAAGACTTTCAACAGCCGCCTGCTCCGTGTCATCCAGTTGAAATTGCAGTCTCATTTTTGTTTTTGGACTGCAATAGCCGCAGACATCACCGCTGAAGTATAGCCGATGCTTTTGAAGATCCTGTTCTATCTCAGGTCGTGTATCAAACGCCGGAACAACATTGCCTGTCAAATCTGCACACAGCGAAAAGATCATGTCGTTTTCTGCATCCTCACAAAAAATATCAGTAATCCTGCTGTTTATAACATAAACGTCATTGCTGGTGGAATATACTATACGCTGTCCCTCTTCATCCGTTGCAGAAAGCACTGCATTTTTTCGCAAATATTCCCCTGTCACATACGCCTCACTGCCGGAGAGCTCAAGCTGCACATATCCCTTTGCCGGTGCTGAATACCTTCTGTCAGCTCCAAGTTCTGCGAAAAAGGAGATCATATTCTTTTCAGCAGTACGATTATATTTTTCAATGGTGCCTGACATCATCTCCGCAAAAAGCTGTGCAGCAGCATAGCCAAAATCCGGCTCTTCTCCGCTGTAATTCCAGTCGGGCGTAAATGAAGCTGCCAGCATTTTTATTTCTTCCATTAATTCTTCCTTGCGTCTTTCATCCAGCTTGGGGATATACATCTGCTGCACCTCCTGTCATCATAATAATCAGACGCTTTCTTGTAAGTAAAACGGATATACCAGATTGTAAGGGTTATTTGTACTTCGGACTGTATACGATATCTCAATAAGCAGCACCGCTTCCTGTGTTTTACTCTCACTGCATGACACCTGGATATCTATTATCCTAGGCTCATTACGTATCAGTGCCTGCTTTACATCCTGGGCAATTTCACACATTACTGTATAATTCATTTCAGAAAATGCATATCTGCGCAGATTGCAGCCAAATTCCGGACGCATAACACGCTCCCCTTGTTGTGTCTGCAAAATCAAACGTACAGACTGTGCTATATTTTCCTCATACACGCTCTCTTTTACTCTGCCAGTGATCGGATCAGCTTCAGGCGGAAATTTCCAGCCTATTCCAAGAAAGCTTTTTTTTCCCTGCACCAATACCACCTCTTATGCGTTTCTATCAATTCAATTTCAGCATAGAGCCTTTTACCTGTGCCATGCCGCTTGATTCTACTGTCAGATTCCCCTGAGCTTTTACGCTCACGCTAGAGCCCTCCAGTGTCATTTGCTTGCCCTTCAGAGCTATGGTACTGTTATCGCAAACAAGTTTCTCGCTCTTCACTGACGTTTCCATCTTTTCAGCTGCGATAGCATCATTTCCGCCCACCTTGACAGAAAAAGATGTCTTGGCACATATCTCTACCCTGCCGTTTTTTCCGTCAATTGTAATCTGATTTTCTTCGCCGCTGCTTATCGCAACGGTCTGGGTCTTATCATCGAGCCTGAGCTTCAGCCCCTTTGCCGAGACCATTTCAATGGAGGAAGCATCATCACCCTCATTCAGACAGATCATATGACCATTTGACGTACAGAAAACCTTTTTTTCATTTTTATCATTGGCACAGTTCGACGGCAGTGATGAGCCGCTCCCCCCTACCTTTACCCAGAGTGAGCCTATCACCACTGGCGAAACAGAATTATCATCAATATATCCGATCACTACAGTACTGCCCACTTCTGGCATAACATACATACCACAGCCGTTTGCTGCATAGGGCACTGCCACAGGCATCCAGTCGCTTAGAGTCGTATTGCCGCCCTCTACAAAAATGCTGACCTGCACCTGCCCGGGATGAGACGAATCCCAGTTTTTCTTCACAATACCCAATGCCAAACTGGCAGGCTTGTTCTTGTCTGTCTTTTTTTCTGCTGCATTAAATATCTGTTCACCTATTCCCATACGCTCACCACCTTATGACCAGCCTTTTGTCGTAAATGACGTGGTATAACCCGAGGTATTAAATACATGCGTGGCTGTATCCACATAATATGTCCTTCCGTTCCATTCTCCGTTAACGCCTTGTATACCTATTCCTACTCCAGGGACGATATCAGGTATACCTATACAGCTGCCTTTTGCCGTCTGCACCTCTCTTACAGCATCTTTAGCAAGACGATTAGCGTAGAGCAGACAATCCGACGTTGTTTTCAGCGGTGCGTCAACTTTCATTTCCTGTACTCTGTAGGATTGAACATCACTTGTATAGTTTTTCCGTTGTCAGTTGTAATTTCTGCTTTTTGAAACATAATTTCTCACGCTCCTGTCAGGGCAGCATTCCATGTCGTTTCCCTGCCATATAAATATCGTTCTCTATTTGCTTTGTAAATTCACGTTTCAACCGGGCATAGTCAGAATGCCGCATTGCTTCTTGAGCCAGACTCTTCTGTTGGTATTCTAAAACGTCTATTTTTTTATTAATGTGCTCCAGCTGTTTCTGCATCTCTGCCGTTTGCTCTGTGAGCTTTGCTTTATGATCATGCCCTGCTGTGGGCGGTAAAGCAAAATGCAGGGATTCTGCCCCGGATATACCGTCAATATCTCTTGCGGTGTATTGCAGCTCATGCATCTGAAGCTCCATACTTTGGCTGCCGTTGGTATCATTTTGTAGATATCGGCTAATCAGCTTATCTGAAAGATACTGCTGTATCCTATTTTCACGGCGTACGCTTTGAATCTCCTTAAAACGAATCAAGCTGTCCGGAACATCTCCAGCTTTGGAAATATATTTTTTCAATTGAAAAAGGAGATTCTGATTTGTGAAAAGCGTTCCTTCCTGTAACAGCTTATTTTCGAAAACAGGAAATATATACATCATAGAAGCCTCTGCCTTTTCTTCTGTATCAGCCTCAGCATATAATTCTCCCGTATGAAGCAGTTGCTTTTTAACAACATTGTCAAGCTGAAGCATCACACGATATTGCTCCTCTGCCGCAAAAGCTGACGGCATCATCTGGGAAAGCTCCTGCGACTGCTCCATATTATTCTTCACGGAAATAGAAATAAGAGAAATTAGTTGTCTCTGCTGTTCCAGTTCATCGAACAGACGTTTTTCATGTTCCCCTGCAGAAATATCAAAGCGGACAAGCTGCTTTTCCACTGCACTGCGAAAATTTTCTGTGAAAACAGATTCATGTGTAACTTCATCCCGCACCGCCTGAGTAACATAAGCTGTAGTCTCCTGTTTAAGCCAATTCAGCTGCTCAGGTGTTTCCCATATTTCCGTGATAAAATCCTGATACAACCGACTGTCGTGAACGAATGAACGAAGCTTTTCTTGAATATGCCCCTCGCTTTTTTCTATGTAGGCGCTGCACTGATTTATTAAGCTCTCGTAGGAGGATATATCATTTTTTGACTCGACATACTCTTTCCACCGATTTAGAATAGGTCTGTTGAATTCAAGGGAATTTTCTTCGTATACGCCTTCCAATTTTTCATAAGCCCTTGTAAGCTCCTCATGAAGCATGGTATATACGCTTATCTCCACTGTTTCCCTGGCTGAAAGCTGCTTTTCTATAATATTGCAGATCGTTGTTTCAGCCTGAATATCCAGGTCAGCCAACAGCATCTGTAACTCATGTTGGGTTTCCTGCTGCAAATAGTATGAAAATTGCTGGGTTGTCAAATGCTCTGGCTGTATTTTTGTAAGAATATTCCATGCCGTTTCTGAAGATATTTTGTCTATAGCTTCAGATACCATTTCAGAAAACATAGACCGAGTTGCTTCATGATTAGAAAGAGCATTTATCAAGGTACTGTTTGACAAAAGAAATGTCATGTGCATCTGGGAATATTTATTTAAACAAGAAACATCTCTTTCTGTTTGAGACAGCTGCGTCAGGTATGCAGATATCTCACCGAATATGCTTTCATATTCCTGCAAAAGCCCTGTCTGACTTGCCATTTCCTTTATCCGAAGTACACAATTGCAATGCTCTGATACAGCATCAATTTCCTCTGCTTGCAGTAAACCTTCTCGGATCATTGTTTCATCCACTGATGAGATAATATCTTTTATAATATTTTGAGAGATAATGGTTTTTCCCAATATGGCATTATCTTCACAGCTCAGCTTCAGAATATGCAACATCATCTCACGCACAGGCAGTTCATACAATTTACAGACCGCCTCATGAAATGATTCATAAGCAGCATCCTCCAGAGCAGTATGATAAGGATAGACTATCTGCCAATTATCCTCTCCCATTTTCTGTGTGTATTGAATCATCAAATCATCATGCAGCTGCTCAAACTGTACTGTTTCATTACAGCACCTGGATATCCGTTCATCGCAGCCTGCATAAAAACTCAGCAGCTCACGCTGAAAAAACATATCCTTAGTTCCCGCAAAACGCAGGAATTCCAATATAACAGTATTTTCCTCTTCAGAATTTTCTGAAAAAAAGCTGCTGTAAATTTTTTGCAGATAAATGCTGTCTGTGTTATCAATAAACGCCGAAAACACAGACCGAATCTGCCGCTCAGACTCTTTATCTCCATATGCACCATCCGCATACAGAATTTGCTCAAGCTCTTCTGCAAAAGATATAAGTGCAGGTTCCGGAATATTGTCGTTCTGTACTGAATGAACGATAGCTTCAGCAAATGCAAACGTTATTGGTGCCTCTGCTTCCATAAGGCGCTGTTTCATCCTGCTTTGCAGAACATCAGATGAAAAATCATAGGATACAAGACTTTTTTGCAGAGTCTCCAATCCAAAAAAACGCTCCAGCATAACAGCACTGCGAAGCTTTTGCAGCGGATTTTCCCCGTATCCAATACGTGTACAGGCGTATTCATTTTGTATCAATCTCCAGAATTTATGCCGCAGTTCAAATTCCGGCAAGGCTATAACACATTCTCTTCGGGCAAGTTCCATAATCAGTTCACTGACTTCCTTGCCATAAGCCTCTCCGCTCTGCATAATCAATTCAGATAAATATGCGCTTATTTCCGTATTAAAGCTCGACTTCAAGCTGACAATACGGCTTTCCGCATCAGAGAGCATTCTCCTAATAGTTTCGCTTTCCTCCGAATCAGACTCAATGGAGGTAATAAGCTTCCTGACAGCACTCTCTTCCGCTGAAAGAAAAAATACTGCGTATCTTTCTGCTTCACTTTTCGCCTGAATACCCGGAAGTATCTGCAGCTGATGATAAAAACTGCTGCAATATTTTTCCCATGTATTCTCATGCAGATATTCAGATATCTTCTCCACTTGATTCTGTACCGTATGACAATGAGCAGTAAATATATCTGAAATCCTATGCTGATCATTAAACAACCTCATCACAAACGGTAACGCCTCAGTCACCGCTTTTCCCGTCAGCCGGGTGATAAACTCTGCCATTTCTTCGGGATATTTCTCTTTAAACAGCAAAAAGGATTCCTTGTATGTACTCTGTTTATCGATAATATTATTGTGCTCCGGTTCAGTCTCTGTGAAAATATTCTTCCCTCTCAGATATTGCTGCAGCAAAATCAGACTTTTGGTATCCAGCGCTGGCAGGATATCATTCATCAGGAAATCAACATAGGTTTCCATAACTCTGCCATCGCAATTATGCTTGAAATATGCCGCCGCCGCTTTGGGTTCCTCAAAAAAATACTCCTGCAGCGTTTCACGGACATGGCTGTAATGTGCGCAAATCAGCTGATACTCCTGCCTTGACTTTAAATTTTTCTCCCGAAACATATACAATGCCTTTTTCATCAGGCTTATGTCCTGCTGAGAAAGTACGCTGCTCGATTGCAGTGTTTCAATATATTCCAAAAACGTTTCTTCTGAGACATTTACCAAAAATTGCTCCCATGATTTCCTGTTAGAAAACAAAAAGCGCATATCCTGCTGGGTCAAGCGGCTTCGATGCAGCTCCTGCTGCAGCTCATGGAAGAATATCCTGCGTGCCTTTGAAGAAGCATATGGCAGCAGTACCGCCACGTCGGCAGAATCCTGTGAAAAACCTAATTCTTTACGTTCTTCATGGAACAAATCCTTTGTCACTATAAATTGATCAAGGTAATTCCTCTGCGTTTCTGTCAGTCCATCTAAAAATTTTACAGCGCTCTGTCTCGCCTCAATACGCTGTGAAAGAACTGCGGAATTCTGTTTGAGTATTTGCAAGAACACTGCTTCTCTACGAATCTGAGGAGAATGGGCAATGCTTCTCGCCATAAGCTTTAGCATATTTCCACCCATTGTTTGCAGCAATGCATGGTTTGTCGTGTAAATATTTCTGCTTTTTTGCACAGTGTTCGGTTTTAAAACAGTTTTAGCTGACTCAAGCCGATCAATGAGCACACCTACCCGAGTCCCAAACTCACGCACAAATGTTCTGGCAGCAACTCCCCCATGCATCTCTTGCAAAAGAGTATTATAAATTTCCTCCACTCCACTTATCAGTTCACTATGAGAGCTACGATAGGCATTTCTATAAACGTATACGTTTATAATATTCCGTAAATTTACCACTTTCCTGTAGGCGGAAAATTGAAGCTTGCTGTTATACATTCCCAATACAGCTGACAAAAGACGCAGCAGCTCCAGCAGGTCGCTGCCGCTGTCTGCAACGCCATAAGCAAATATCAAATCCGAATCATTGCCTTCATAAAATGTCCGACCTGCATTTCTCGCAGCAATACGCTGTGCAAACCTAAGGGCTGCATTTGTACATATGTACTTTTTGGGTTTTATGAGCCTGAGCATAACAAGCACTTCCTTATCTTATTCCCGTGTGTGCCACTGTGATCCGTTTCACGGCGACTGCCGATTGCATGGCATCAAGTTCACCTAATTCCCAACCTGTGATAAATCCGTTTTCAATGTAATAACGTTCCGCAACCTCTTGGTGTTTCATAAGCTGAATCGTTATATCTCCGACAGCAGTACCCGGGACAAGTATCCCTGCTGTCATTTTGTCCAGCACTGATATTCCCTTTTCAAAAACAACTGTACCCGCAGATGTTTTTGGCTTTGCCAGCAGGTGCATCATACCACCGCCCTCTACGTAGGTATCGTATTCCGCAGTACCGCCTATACCGGATATTTTAGAAAAACTCAGTGTGATACCAGCTATCTGTACATCAAACACACTGTTATTTACATAATTTTCTGAACCCATTCTATTTCCTCGCCGCAAAATCGCTTCATTTCGAATATGACAAGGCAGCACTGCCAGGATACTGCATAACAGCATAATTTTGCAGTATTGCCTTAAATATCAAAAATATTCTTTTTCTCCTCATGTCCCGATGCTGTGTTGATTTTTGCGTTAATTTTTGATATCTCTCCACACCATCGTATACGATCAATATGAGAAAGTTTCATAATTTCTTCATTGCTCCAATGGGTATAATATGCCAAAAATGCACTTTCTTCATAGAGCTTATCTTTCGCATAAAGCCTTATTCTACGGCTTCCATAAAATTTACCGGAACGTCCACTTCCTCGCCGCAATGGGGGCATACACACTTATATCTTGGCATCTCCATAGTATTGATGCGCTCATAAAAATCCTGCAAATACGCCAGATCTATAGTGAACAAACTCTCGATAGTCTTTGTGGTTATCATAGGCAGTGTACCGAGGCGTGTTATCACTCGTGTCAGCAATATAATAGTGAGATATCCAGGATTCTGCTGTACCTTTGGATCACGCAGAGGCAGAATCTCATCTCCGGCGTTGGCAAGACGCATAGTTCCCTCTCTATGCACTGTGCCGTTCTGGTCTACGTAACCTTTGGGCAGCACAAAATTATATTCCGTTTGAAATGTCATTTCCGACTCCTCCTCTTTCTATATTCTATATAATGACAATCCTCTGCTGCGATACCCCACGTCAGAACGTATCTGCGGATATCACAGCAGAGGAAATTCAGCTTATAATACTCTTGTCATTCCTTCGTGGGCAAGTTCAATGGTTTCTATTGCAGCTTCTGATGAAGTAGCATTAAAATCAGGTGCTGTATATTTTACAGGCCATGCCTCTTCAATATTCCATGTTGCAACATCGTTTCCGTCATTGTCCATAAGGGTGATAGCCAGCGACTTCCGCTCGGGCTCCTTATCATATGCAATAGTCCACCAATCCCACAATTCTGTTGCATTCTGCTCTGAAACCGCACGTTTAAGGGTAATATTGCCATACTTTCTAAGTCCTGATACCTTCAGAGGCGTTGTTTTCTGGCTGCCCTCTCTGTATTCATATACATCTACGTTAGCATCAAAGCCTGATACTTCTGAAAAGAATTCCGACAATCCGTCGCATTCCACTCTAAATCTAAATTTTCCATACGGATAACTTCCCGCCATAATTCAACGATCCTTTCTCTGAAAAATTAACAGCATCAATCTGCTCCGCTTGTTTTCTGTGTAATACGGAAAATCACAAATTCCGCTGGCTTTACAGGTGCAACACCGATAACACAAATTAATCTGCCATTGTCAATATCATCCTGTGACATTGTGGAAGGTCCGATATTACAGAAGAACGCTTCCGATTCTGATGTGCCTGCCAATGCGCCCTCTCGCCACATAGTTCTCAGAAATCCGTCGATAGTACGCTTTACTCTCGCCCAGAGTCTTTCATCATTTGGTTCAAATACTACCCAGCTTGTACTTGCCTTAATCGACTCCTCCAGATAAATAAACAATCTGCGTACATTAATGTATTTCCAACTGGAGTCAGCACTGGTAGTTCTTGCGCCCCATACACGAATGCCCAGTCCTGGCAATGAACGTATGAGATTTACGCCCTTTGGGTTCAGGATATCCTGCTCTCCCTTATTAAAAGGCACAGAAAGCCCTGTGCAGCCTCTTACGACTTCATTTGCAGGAGCCTTGTGGACTCCTCTTTGATTATCGCTGCGGGCATAGATTCCAAGAATCGAACCGGATGGCGGTATCTGGGCAGGCTTCTTGTCCAATGGATCGTATACAATCAGCCACGGATGATACATAGCAGCATATGTAGAATCTATGATACCCCTGTGAGTAAGCATCTCATCTGTGCCTGACAGCTCCTTCGGCATATCAAGTACAGCGAATCGACTTCCCAGATTTTCACAGTGTGCCACCAAGGTGAGCTGAACATTGGGATCTGTCACACCTGGAACTGCCATTATGGATACAGCGTCATTATCTAAAAACGCCTGTATACCAGTTCTCTTGCCAGGCCCCTTGTCTGTTCCCATGAACACATCTGGTGTAACACTCTGATTGGAGCCGTTGCTTCCGCCTGTCAGTTCAACACTCACCAAGGCCTCATCGCCGGCAAGCGCAGTAAACGGAGCCTCATCCGGTATAGTGAGCACCTCTGCTGTGATAAGTGCTGACTTTGCCAGTACATTTGCTATTGAATTGACAGCTGACATATTAAAACTTACGTCCTCATAAATCTCAACAATGTCATCATATCTGACTTCCAGCTGGAATTCACAGGTTGAAATTGTAATCGTAGGCACCAGCTTTGTATCAACGCATACTGTCTCAAAGGGCAATTCCAGTTCCAGGACATTATCCTGACTTTTCACAACCTTATTGTAGACTTTTTCACTGCCGTTTTCCAATACAATTACATCGCCGCTTTCAAAGCCTACAGACTTTTTCACCTGATACTTTTTATCATCAAGCTGCTGCAGAATCTGCGTCTTTGCCTTCGATACAGGAGTGATAATTATCTTGATATCATTACCCCATGCACCGGGATTTGCTACCTGAAATTTCAATACAGGATTCTCTGCCGGAACGCTGCCAGACGCCATACGGGCATCAGGCGGTGCAACACGGGAAATAAATGCTCTTGAGCCGCCGTTCAGAAAAAAATGCTCCACACTATAGGCTAAAAAACGATTCTCTCCAAATTCGCCGGCAGAAAGATAACCGCCGAATTTACGCTTAAAATCCGAAAAATTTGTAACCAAAACCGGTACTCCGCCCACAGTTCCACGCTGTGCCAGTCCAACAAAGCCTGCCGTACTTGTACCTACGCCTTCCATCGGCTTTCCACCCGATTCAAATTCCTCTACATATACGCCAGGGGATAAATATTCTGCCATAATTGTCCGATTTACATTTGCTGTAAATCGCAACCTCCCTTCTGAATCATTTTTGTTTTATGTAATTACATAAATTTATGGACATACCACAATTTGCCTTTTTATTTCCAAAATTAAACAAATCATTCGTGCTTTATATACAGAATTATATCATGTTTAATATTTCCATGTCAATAAAATAGAGCGAACGACCCCTTTACGTGCGCCAAAAACCGATTTTGGTTAATTTTACTTATTTTCATTTAACATCATAATATGTTTTCATTATCTTTTGCCGTATGTCGTCATATCTTTTTACAGGAATAGGAATCCCGCTGCCATCAGTCATCACAACACTATATTTTTTTATTTTCATAATATAATTAACATTTACAACATAGCAGCGATGCACAGCGATAAAGGCATTATCTGTCATTTGCAGGAATTGAGTAATTCCAAGCCTTACAGTCATACTCCTGCCAAACATATACAAAATAGTTTGTTTGTCATCGGACGTGGCGTAAACGATTTCTTCCAAAGGCAGAAAATGTGTTATATGATGCAAATCCTCCACGGCAATCTTTTGCGTTTTCTTCATGTAATCTATATTATACTCCAAGTAATGCTTCGGCGTTTTTCTTGTTTCATACGTAAAGCGTTCCTGCCCTCTCCTTTTCAGCTCACCCATAGGGTTAGACACATGGATATGGCAGATTTTCGGCTCCCCCCTAACTATTTCCCAAGAAAAAGTACATCGTTGCTGAGTATGTAAAATGCATTCATTTTCTTCATAAATTGTTGTCAGATATCGCCCTACAATCGTACAACAATTGCCTTTATTCTGGGAAACTACGAATTCCTGACACAACAAATGACAGGGCTGCACCTCAGCTGCTGTTCGCTGGAAATTAATCTTCAGTTCCTCAAAGCCACGGGAAAATTCCTCTTGAAACGAGCCGATCCACACTACGTCATCTTTGCAAAATCTTAGCATATATTCATAATCCTGCTGCCAGAAACGTTCCAGACACTTTTCTGTTAATTGTAAAATTTGATGGACAGTTTTTTGGTTCATAACAGCGCCTCCTTTTCGTTACCATTATATCATATATTGTCTATTTATGTCAACGAATTATGTACACATTCGAAATTGTCCTGCTCCGTTTCTTGCTTTTCGCAGCTATCGCCTTATATCAGAATAACAGCAAGAATTATCGTTGTACGAAACGATTTAATACAATCTACTTCCTGCATCGCACAATAAAGCGCACCGTTTGCAAACTGCGGTGCGCTTTAAAAAAAACAAATATTCTAATTTCCAACAGCAAAGTTTTTACACCAGAGCCACACCTAATGCACGGCAGGAATTTTTTGCCTCATCATCTGGTGCCTCATTACATATCACACTATCACAAGCAAAAATTGCTCCGCAATTTTTGCAGCGTTCCTCCCAATTTCTCATCCATTCGCCGTCGCCCCAGCCATAAGAACCGAACAGTGCAATTTTCTTACCTCCAAGTTTTGCCTCGCAAGCTGCAAACATTGGTTCAAACTCTGTTTCCTCAAGCTCCTCAGCTCCCATGGATGGGCAGCCAAACGCAACCGCATCAAGAGAATCCAGCATTGACGCATCAAATTCAGGCGGTGTAAGCAGCACGACCTTTCCGCCTTTTTCCTCAACACCTTCAGCAACAGCATTTGCCATAGCCTCTGTATTGCCTGTACCGCTCCAATAAACAATTGCAATTTTACTCATTTTTTCTCAAACCTTTCTGTGAAATTTTTATATCAACCGGCTATAGTAAGCCGCTCGACACTTTTTCCCGACTGCCACTAAGCATGGTATATAACAGCACACTTCCCACAAGCATTGGTGAACAGAGCCTTATCACCACACCCTCAGGCATCCGCATTTCCTACTGCCCCGTGATTTTCCAAAATGCTTTTCAGCGCCGCACCGGAGCTTGAATGACATCGCTCGATTTTGATTTCCTTGCCCTTGGTGCTGTCGATTGCCGAACACACCATTTTGTGAGATACCGTGTTGGTAAACAGGATAAGCAGATCGGGAGAACCTATCTGTTTTAAAGATCTGCTTGTCTTGGGAAACACCTTTGCCTTACACTTATATTCCTTGCAAATGTCCTTATATCGTCTTACCATACATTCATTTCCGCCTACAATCACAACGCTCATAATTACCTCCTCTATTTGGATAGCGGCGACTAACTATAATCTATAAAGTATTGCCATATGTTATTATGGCTTGACCTTTTACGTTTCAATTATATCTTTTTCCGCGAGCTTTTTCCACTCCAAAAAGGCAGAAAAACAATCCATTCAGACTATATTTATCACTATTCTGTGTTCGTCAAGCAGAAAGTGCAAATGTGAAAAGATACAAAAACCGTTATACTGCACAAAAAAACTCAAAAACAGAAAAATATTAACACAAAAACAACGAAAAGGCGTATTGACGTATTATACCAAATGTGTTAATGTGTTATAATATAATTGTATAAGTATACTTTTTTGACAATTTAATTTACAGAAGGAGGGGTTAAACTAAACGCTATAAAAATTTTATCAAAAGCAACAATTACAATTTTAAGGAGTGATTAGTAATGTGGATTTAATAGAACGGCAAGTAATGTTTGTAATTATAAATAATGTATCAATCAGAAAGGATGATGTTTATGAAAAAATTTTTTAGTATATTAAGTATATTAATAAGTTCCGTTATCTTAATTACATCACTTTTGCCTCTTACAACAGCAGCAGAAGATGCGACAAACAATGCTGAAACCACTGGCATTGTTACATATGGAGATGTGAATATCGATGGCAGAGTCAGCTTGACTGATTTAGTACTAATTAAAAAATACTGTGCGGGAATAGTAAGCTTTAATAATCAGCAATTAGTTAACAGCGACTGTAATACCGATGGTATTGTAAATAGCGCTGATTCAGCTATACTTTTCAGGTATTTTGTATTGATGATCGACACATTGCCTTATAATACTACCGAATATCCTGTAGCCAATCCGGAAGTCATTGATGAGTTCACCCCTTGCAAAGCCACCATTGAGGATACATTTGATGACTGGCATATTTCTATAACAATAAAATGTCAGTATAGTGATCCGGCGAGAATATGGACTGTTAAGGACTTTGAAGGAGTAGAGAATATATCTTCTATTAATCAGTATTCAAGCGAGAGTCCATATAGAACATTCCTTGAAGTCGGCACAAACGAGGACAGCAAGGAAAATATTATAAAGTTGATACATGATATTGAAGCTTTGGAACTTGTGGAAATAAAACAAATCGAAACACTGTTATCAGGATTAGGCGATATAGATGATAATGATATGTAACAGTTAGTTTAAATACAATTTAGAAAGGAAGATAAAAATGAAAAAATCATTCTTTGGCTCTGCGAAAAAAATTCTGTAAAAACGAAAACTGTGATAAAAACATGATATTGAAGCGGCATGAAAAATTAG
>CALXBL010000018.1 GCA_944386525.1 uncultured Ruminococcus sp.
ACCCTGACAAATTACAGTGCCTATCCCTGACAAAATACGTTCACTTCTGGATGACAAAATAGATGGGCTCTGACACTGAGGATCCTGAAGAATGCATAAGACTTGTAATCTTTAATGAAATATGTCACTTTATATATCCGGATCACTTGGCGAATTTCTAAGATCTTCTTGCGGTATTCTATCCGACTGGAAAGATTCTAAAATAATTCTTGAAAATTCTGTTGTATTGTAAATTAAAAAACCATCTGGTCAGTTCAGAGCTGAAGACCAGATGGTTTTTATTGTGTGACGTCGTAGTCGTCATTTATCGAGCATATGAACACCACCGCGGTACTCTGTTGGCGTCATGCCCACTTCTTTCTTGAAAAGGCGCATAAAGTGTGAATAGTCATATCCGCAAGCCTCTGCTATACTCTGTAAAGTATCACTTGTGTGCAAAAGCAGATTCTTGGCATGACAAAGCTTGCTGTTCTTTATATCACGTGTGCAGCTTATATTGAATATGGACTTGTAAAGACGCTGGAAATGTGACGCACTTATACCAATCAGGTTACTACAGTAGTTTACTGACCAAGCTGTTTCAGGCTTTTGGTATATCTCCTGTCGGAGTTTGGTGAAATCTGAATAATAGGTCTGTTCAGCACGGGAATGTCCTGCTTTCTTTTTATCAAGAAGCAGCTTCTTTATGTTTTTATATGCCTCATCAGCATCTGAAAGCAGCTGGGAGGATTCTATGTGAGACACAGTATACACTTGCACTCTGTATGACTTTCCGGAAGTCTGGTTATATCGTTCAATTCTCTCAGTAATAGTATTCACAAGAGACGTTTTTTCCGGATTCTGTTCGCTGTGCGAACCTATAAGCAGAAATTCATTTCCATTTACACGTATGCATACTTCATTATTATGACAACATCCCATGAGAATAGAAGCAATTTGCATAAGTATCTGATCACCCTCAACCTGACCGTATGTCTCATTTATCTGTTGCAGTCCCGATACAGAGCTCAGGCAAAGATACACCGATTCATCATACAGCTTTGCTTTAGACGCAAGCTCGTTCCAAAACTTATGCAGTGTGGAGCGCTGATACGCACCGGTAAGTGCATCACGTGTTTCTGAAAGAAAAGCTCTGTATGTCATACTTCTGAGCCGATTCCTTATACACAAACATTCAAGACTATTTCCCAGATCTTTACAGAATCTGGGATAGTGAAGTGTAAATCCATCCGCTATTCCATTAAGCGTGAGGATAGCATATCCAAAACAATGTTCCTGATAATGGACAGGTGCAAAAAATGATACCGACAATGAATCATCCTGTAGATATCCAGGCGGAAATATGTTCTTGCTCGGAAATTGAAGCATACGAGGTGTGCTGAAAAAGGATATCATATTTTTCGAGTAGCCAGATGTACGAATCTCCTGGGCAAACCCATCAGAATCAACTATATCCCAGTCGGTACAGAGACATACATCAAACTGTTCATTCATATAGTAATCCTCGCTGAATATGTAGTAAAACCAGTTGCTGACTATAAGTGCAAAGTCATCCAAATTGTTGGTGTTCAGCAATTGATTTGACATATTGTTGTCGAGGAATCGTTCCTCAATAAGCTCATTATCCGTAAGAATTACATCTTTCATTACCGGCTTTGCCTGACAACCGCAACTGTCATTTATTATCAGCGTTCCTTGATCTTTATAAACGTAACTAAACTCATCATCAGGTCTCATAAGGCTGAAAAGCATTCCCATGGAACGTATACCAAGCATTACCCATGATGTGCTGTACGTACTTATACCAGGCTTATGAAGCTGTGCCTGAGATGACCCATCATACCCTATGATACGTATATCCTCGGGTATCTTAATTCCACGCTCAATCAGAGCGTCACATAAATGAACTGCCATCGAATCGTTAGCACAGGCTACTGCATCCACCATTGATCTTGTTCCAGCTGCAAGCTCTTCTGCCAGTTTTACTGCTGTATTTTTCCAGAAATCTCCGTATATCAGATCACTGTCATCTATAGGCAGTCCTGCCTCCTGCATGGCATCCCTATATCCTGCAGCACGCTCACAAGCTACCGCTGTATTCTCCGGACCTGTAAGACATATTATCTTTCGGCAATTGTGTTGATTTATGAGATGCTTTACGACTAACGAAAACTCATATCTGTCATTTTGCCAAATGCACTTGAACTGCTTAAACTCTTCACCAATGCATATCACAGGTTTACTACATTTTTTCATAAGCATATTGGAAATCAGATTTACTGTACGAGTATCCATGATAGTATATGGTGCAAAGATAAATCCGTCAAAAAGATCGAAATTTATAAGAGAAAATATATTGTTTTCACCCTGACGACCTTCTTCGTCCTGTTTTGCCTCTTCTGTGGAAAAAACTGCAATGCTATACCCAAGAAAATAAGCTTGTTCAATGATACCTTTAAGTATCTTCTGATTCATCTCACGATATACCCGATTCATTATAACGCCTATACGCATATTACGTTTCATGCAGCACCTCCTGTATTTTTATACTATAATTATACCATATTTTGTTGCATCCGGTCAAGAATATTAAACATACAAAAGCAGACAGTGAGTTAAAAATGCAATAAATTGAATGGAATAAGCAATTGTTTTTTATCGATAAGTGTGGTATTATAATGATGCAATATTTATATTGAATAATTCGTTTTGCTGTTATTAATAATTGCAGCAATCCGAAGCCTTGACCGGATATGTGAGGACATCCAGTCAGGAAAACAGAATACGTGGTTTGTATGGCTGAGGAACCATATCGACCATTGCTTACACATCATAACCAAAAACAAGAGCTCTGCCATTTCAAGCAGAGCTCTTGTGCTTTTCTATTCATCAAACAAAGGCGTCGAAAAATATCTTTCAGCTGTATCGGGAAGAACAGTAACTACGGTCTTCCCCTTTCCAAGCTTTTTTGCAAGCTTCAGTGCTGCGGCTACATTTGTACCGCTTGAAATGCCGCACATAATTCCCTCAAGCCGTGACAGATTTCTCGCAGTATCAATTGCTTCCTCATCTGTGACGACATATATATCATCATATATATCCTGATTCAGAATTGCTGGTATTACGCCATCACCTATGCCCATCTGGAGATGTGTGCCAATGGTTCCGCCCGCAAGAATCGCTGCATTTTCAGGCTCTACTGCCCAGATTTCAATATCAGGATTGAGTGCTTTCAGAACCTCACCTATTCCTGTGATAGTTCCGCCTGTGCCGATTCCTGAACAGAAACCGTGGATCTCTCTTCCTGCTTGTTCAAGGATCTCAAGTCCTGTGTGGTGACGGTGCACCTGTGGATTTGCTGTATTTTCAAATTGCTGGGGAACGTATACATTTGGATTTTCAGCTTTCATTCTAAGAGCTGTCTGCAAGCATTCCTCAATGCAGTCACCAATATTGCCGGCATCATGTATAAGAATGACCTCTGCTCCATAATGCTTAACAAGCTTACGTCGTTCCTCACTTACAGAATCAGGCATAATGATAATTGTTTTATATCCTTTTACTGCGCCTATAAGTGCAAGACCTATTCCCTGATTGCCGCTTGTAGGCTCAACTATTATGGAATCCTTGTTGAGAAGTCCATCTTTTTCTGCCCGAAGAATCATATTGTAAGCTGTTCGTGTCTTTATAGAACCGCCTACATTCAGACCCTCGAATTTTACAAGCACTTCCGCACTATCGGGTTCTGTCATTCGGTTAAGTCTGATCAGTGGAGTGTGACCTATGCCCTCCAGAATATTGTTATATATCATCAATCCAACTCCTTGTGAATTTATAGTAATTCAATAAGCTATCTTTAACATTATATCATATCACCTCATTAAAGTCAATAATTTTCTGAATACGTAGTCATATAATCAACTTGTGAACAATACGTAAAATTGCAATTTGATTCTAAAAAACTATTTACTTTTTTGGCGATGTGTGATAAAATATTATTAGAAGTTTGGGGGTTTGTGTGCATTTGAGCCAAGGAGGCGTTATTATGAACACAAAAAAATACATTTTATCAGCAACTTCAATGCTTGTAAGTGCAGCTATGATGCTGAACACCACTATTATATCAGCAGAAAACTCCGTACAGGATCAGGAGTATACAGATTATATAGATACAGTTGTAACTCTTGAAGATACTGGATATTCTGTTGCCGCCGTAATGTCAAATGCCGATTCCGGTTTCCTGTTCCGTGACCAGCTGGATGCAAACAATCTTTGTTCGTATCAGGTTTTTGAGGAGTATCTGGCATCACCTTCAGATTCTGCATTTACTGTTGAGCTTTCAGAAGAAATTGTGGTCGGTTGTTCCTCAAGGTTTATGAATAATTGGTCAGAAGATGAATACTCTAACTATGCCAATGCTATACTGAGCGCTGTTATGCCTGGTATTATCTCCTGTACACTCGATTATCCGGAATTATTCTGGCTGAATTTCGCTGAGATCGGATGTGGTCTATCGTCAGGTGGATATACCTATGAATCGGGTACTGATACAAAATGGAATATGATTATCTCCGAAATCATTGTTACTCCTAATCATGATACCAATTACACCGACATGGATGAGGTGCTTGAAATTCGTGAGGATGTATTACTGGCAGCTGAAAATTACGTTATTGAAGGCGAGACAGACTATGAAAAATGCAAGAGCATCTATAATTCTATTATTGATACAACTTCTTATGATACTTCAGCTCCGTATGCACATGGTCTTGCAGGAGTTCTATACGATACATATGCTGTTTGCGAAGGCTATGCCAAAACTTTTAAATATCTCTGTGATAGAGAAAATATCCCTTGTATTACGGTTCTTGGTAACTATAATGAGGAAACTCTCACTGCCCATATGTGGAACTATGTTTATCTGGATGGTGAATGGTATGGCTGTGACCCAACATTTGATGAAAGTACGGGAAGTGATACTTATTTCATGAAAGGTTCAGCTTCTTTTAACTTGACTCATCAGCCTGAAAGTCCATATTCAATCATGTCGCTCTCATTTCCTGAGTTGGCAGTAGATGACTATGTCCCTGATGACGTTGAAGTAACAACAACAACTACTATTACTACCACTGACACTACCTCTACCACAACTACTGTTACCGAAACTGACGTTTCAACAGATCCGTATACAACAACTTCTTTTTATGATACTACAACCAACTTAAATTCATCTACTTATACTCAAACTGCTGAAAGCACTACAACTCAAACGATATCTCTTCCGGAAACATCATCTGATACTACTAGAGTTCAAACAACTACAACTACAGTTGTTACGGATTCAACAACTGAATTATCATCTGCAACTACCTTAAAAATCACTTCTACTAACACTACTTCATCTGCTTCAGCTACAACTGTAATAACAGAGCCTGAAATCTTATATGGCGATACCAACGGAGATGGTACTATTACTGTTATTGATATTATACGCCTGAGAAAATATATTGTGAATGTTGGTCATATCATTCCCGATGAAAGATTTGATTTTAATCAGGATGGAAATATCAATATATTTGATGTTACTGCTCTTATGAGATGGATGTTGTATGTATAATTTAAACCAAATCAAGCCGGAGGATTAAAACCTCCGGCTTTTATCTATTACTCCCAATTTTTCCAAACATCAGGTTCATATCCTATTGTTACGGCTTTCCCATTCCTTACTATAGGAGTACGGATAATGTGCTGATTCTCAAACGCTTTCTCCTCACGTGCCTCATCAGAGAGATAACGCATAAGAGTCAACAGTTCCTGATCACGACAATTTTCATCTAACATTGCCGTAAGTCCTCCTACAGCTTTTTTAACACTGTCCCACTCTCCTTTGCTCATTCCCTTGGATTTCATATCAATAAATTGATATTTGATCCTGCGCTCCTTAAAGTAACGCTCTGCTTTTTTAGTATCATTGCACTTCTTGGTACCAAAAATCTGTACATTCATTCATATTTTCCTCCTATGCCTATGAAACGAAGTCTTCATGGGCTGTTATTGTATATCTATAATAACACATCAAAAAGAGAATTACAACTGTTTTTATTAAAAACACTATTGACAAATACCGTATGGGGGTATATAATGAAAGTGCGAAGGTATATTTAATTGTGTGAAAGGACATGATTTTATGGATGAACAGCAAAAATGTAAATGCGCACGAACCAAAGAACGTTCCGACAAAGAGAAAACTAAACTTATTAATCGTCTGAGCAGGATAGAGGGTCAAGTGAGAGGTCTTAAAAGAATGGTCTATGACGATGCTTACTGTACTGATATTCTTATACAGACATCAGCTGTCAGCTCAGCTATAAAAGCCTTTAATCGTGAATTGCTCTCTAATCACATAAGAACGTGCGTAGCTAACGACATAAAGCAGGGGAATGAACAAGCTATAGATGAACTTATGGATACCCTCAAAAAGCTTATGTAAAATAGCCTTTATCGGCTAAGTCAGAAGTAAAAAGGAGTGATACTCATGAAACAATACAATGTTACCGGCATGAGCTGCGCTGCTTGTTCAGCTCGTGTGGAAAAAGCAGTTAGCAAAGTTAGTGGTGTTACCTCGTGTTCAGTAAATCTGCTCACCAATTCGATGAATGTTGACGGCACTGCCTCCGATGATGATATCATAAAGGCTGTGACATCAGCCGGATATGGAGCGTCACTGCACGGAACCGATCTGTCTGATGACAAATACAAGGACGATGCCCTTGCAGATAGAGAAACACCAAAAATGAAAAAAAGACTTATATCTTCCATAGTATTTTTAGCTGCCCTTATGTATATCTCAATGGGACATATTATGATGGGCTGGTATCTCCCCTCTCCTCTCAGTTCAAACCCAATTGCTATAGGCATTACTGAAATGCTGCTTGCTTTTATAGTAATGGTGATAAATAAGAAATTCTTTATCAATGGTTTCAAAGGTATGTTGAAGCTTAATCCTAATATGGATACTCTTGTCGCACTGGGTTCTGGTGCTTCATTTGTGTATAGCGTGTTCGTACTCTACTCCATGACTGCTGCTGGACTTTCAGGAGGTGTTGATGCTGCGCACCCCTTCCTGCATGATTTTTACTTTGAATCAGCTGCCATGATCCTCACTCTTATAACTGTCGGAAAAATGCTAGAGGCTCGCTCCAAAGGAAAGACGACTGATGCTTTAAAAGGACTAATGAATCTTGCTCCTAAGACTGCATCTGTTATACGCAGCGGTAAGGAGTCTGTTATCCCGATATCAGAAGTGAGAATTGGAGATGTATTTGTTGTTCGTCCTGGTGAAAGTATTCCTGCTGACGGAGTTGTCATAGAAGGTTCAAGTGCAGTAAATGAATCTGCTCTCACGGGAGAAAGCATTCCTGTGGACAAAACCATCGGTGACAATGTATCCTCTGCTACTATAAATCAATCCGGTTTTTTAAAGTGCCGTGCTGAACGTGTTGGAGAAAATACTGTATTATCACAGATAATTCGCATGGTTACTGAGGCTGCCTCATCAAAAGCTCCTATTGCCAAAGTAGCTGACAAAGTTTCTGGTATTTTTGTTCCTGTTGTTATAGGAATAGCCTTTATTACTCTTGTTGTGTGGCTTATTGCCGATAAGGACATCGGCTTTGCTCTTGCCAGAGCTATTTCTGTGCTTGTTATAAGCTGTCCTTGTGCCCTTGGACTTGCAACACCTGTAGCAATCATGGTAGGAAATGGCATTGGTGCAAAAAATGGTATTCTTTTCAAGAATGCCTCTGCTCTGGAACACACCGGACGCACCCAAATAGTTGTTTTGGATAAAACCGGTACAATCACTAAAGGCGAACCTGCGGTCACGGATATAATCCCTTGTCAGAATGTTTTAGAATCAAAGCTTATGGCAACTGCTGTTTCTTTGGAAAGCAAGAGTGAACATCCTCTGGCAAAAGCTATTCTTAACTATGCTTCTTTTAATGATATAACTTCTGATGAAGTGCAGAATTTTAAAGTGCACCATGGAAATGGCTTGTCTGGTGTTTATAACGATATTAATATTTTCGGCGGCAATCAGAGCTTTATTGAAACACACGCTCATATACCAGAATATATCCTCAAATCTGCTGCTTCGCTTTCAGAAAGCGGTAAAACTCCCCTGTTCTTTGCTGAAGAAGGGAAACTCCTTGGCGTTATCGCTGTAGCCGATACTATAAAAGAAGACAGCCCTCAGGCTATACGAGAACTTAAAAATATGGGGATATATGTGGTTATGCTCACTGGAGACAATGAACGAACGGCTAAAGCTATTGCTGGACAATGCGGCGCTGATGAAGTGATTGCAGGTGTTCGTCCTGATGGCAAAGAAGCCGTCATACAAAGTCTCTGCTCAAAAGGTAAGACTATTATGGTGGGCGATGGTATAAACGATGCACCTGCTCTTACACGTGCTGATATAGGAATAGCAATTGGCGCTGGTACTGATATAGCTATAGATGCAGCAGACGTGGTTCTTATGAACAGCCGCCTCACCGATGTCCCGGCAGCTATTCGCCTTAGTAGAAGCGTACTGAGAAACATCCATGAAAATCTGTTCTGGGCTTTTGTCTATAATATCATTGGAATACCGTTGGCTGCCGGATTGTGGATACCGTTTTTCGGTATCAAGCTCAGTCCAATGTTTGGTGCTGCTGCAATGAGCTTATCAAGTATTTGTGTTGTATCTAATGCTCTCAGGCTTAATCTCAAAAATATATACGATGCTAAGCATGACAAGAAGATCAAAAATGCTCATAATAAAAAAAGACTTGCTTCATCTTCAAAAAAGATTTGCGGTGCCGGAATATCAACTCTGCATATTAAAGGTATGATGTGCAATCATTGTGAGGCTTCAGTCAAAAATGCTCTTGAATCACTTCCACAAGTGGATAAGGCTATCCCCGATTTCAAAAAAGGAACTACTGTTGTAGAGCTTAATGACTGTGTGAGCTGCTCAGAGCTGAAAAAAGTTATTAAAGCTCAAGGCTATAAGCTGCGAAAAATATCATAAAATACGCAGGCTTATTGATTCGTGTAAATTATATAAAAAGCGAGAAAAACACAAAAATATTATATATTTGTCTATTTCATTTTTCAATAAGAGTGGTACAATTAAATTGTGTATATTATAATTCTCCATAAAAGAGGCTAAGTTAATAAGTGTCTGATAAAAACGGTATTATATTGGTCTTCTGCATAAAATAAAATTTGCAACAAAAATGACGTTGTCCAGAATTATATAAAATTTGCCGGCGTCAAACTAGAATATAAAATATAAAAAGAATAAGAATAAGGATATACTCAAAAGCGATTTCGATGGAGCGTGTGATAAAACATGAGTAGTTGGTTTACAACGGAAATAATCGACAAAGATACTTTTGCAATTAGTGAATATCGGCATTGGGAAGAAACGCATTGCTATTTACTTTGTGGCACTAAGAAAGCCATATTGATTGATACGGGGTTAGGGGGTGCAAATATCAAAAAAGTAGTTGATAGTTTGACATCACTTCCAGTTGCAGCCATAACAACACATATACACTGGGATCATATCGGCGGGTACAAATATTTTGATACTATCGCAGTCCACGAAGCAGAAAAAGATTGGTTATCTGGTAAATTTCCTATACCTTTGCAAGTGGTAAAAAGCAATATTATAAGAAAACCATGCGATTTCCCCTCTGACTTTAAAATAGAGAAATATCAGATTTTTCAAGGAGTCCCGCAAATAATTTTACATGATAAAGATTGCATTGATTTGGGAAATAGGAAACTGATAGTTCTTCATACGCCTGGACATTCTCCAGGGCATTGTTGCTTCTATGAACCGGAAAGGAAATACTTGTATTCCGGTGATTTAATATATAAAGGATGTCTTGATACTTTTTATCCAACAACAGACCCACAACTTTTCCTTCAGTCCATAAGAAAATTACAGTCTTTAGAAATACAGCGAATTTTACCTGGACATCATCAACTTGCTATTCCTGTCGATATAATTAGCCGGATTGAAAAAGCTTTTTGCCAATTAGCAAAAGAGGGTAATCTAAAGCAAGGCTGCGGTGTATTTGATTTTGGTGATTTTCAAATTCATGTATGACCTTTACTCACATTAAAGTGGGTACGCTCCTCGGATGGGCGCTTTTCTATGCCCTTAACTTCTCACTGATATTAAAGTAAAATAGCCTGAGCTGCATCGCTCAGGCTATTTTGGCTTTATGTTAATAGTTTACGCCAGCCATTATTGTCTCTTTACAAAATATTCCTCATACCATACAAGGAATGTATATATAGTCCAGATCTTTCTCCAGTTATCTGAGTTGCCGCCTATATATTCTTCCCATATTGCACCAATTTCATCAAGGTTAAAAAATTGTGCAGCCATATCACTCCTGAACTTCCTCTGTACGTCCTGATTGTAACGTTCGTCAGCAAGCCAGATGCGTATAGGTACAATAAAGCCGAGCTTCTTGCGAAAAGCGATCTCCTCTGGGAGCACCTTAGATGCCGCCGTACGAAATGCGACCTTGTTTGTCTCATCATTTATTTTGTATTCCGACGGCATACGTGATGCTATATCAAAAACTCGTCTATCAGTGAGGGGCATACGTATTTCAAGTCCTGCTGCTTCGCTCATCTTATCAACGTTCAAGTATATATCTCCCTCAAGCCATATCTGTATATCCACATCGGACATCTTACTGAGCGGATCAAGTCCCTCATTCTCTGCATATATATCCTTTACGAGATTTATCGGAAGTACAGCTGGATCATAATTCTTTAGTATACGTTGTTTTTCCTCCTCCTTCATGATATTAGTATTGCCAACATAGAAAGTTTTGAGATTTTCTCCATAACGCTCAGCATTGCGGTACATATTATATCCGCCAAAGAATTCATCTGAACCCTCACCTGAATAGCAAAGCTTAGTTGTTTTTGCAGTTTCACGACAACCTATGGCAAAGGTTATTGCCGAAGCATCACCCAGAGGTTGCTCCATGTTATACATGACATAAGGAACAGCTGCAAAATACTCCTCCGGCGTTACAAGGCATCTTGTATGATTCACACCCAGAATATCAGCAGTTTTCTTTGCAAGTCCGGATTCATCAAAGCGCTCATCATCATATCCACAGGTACTTGTCATCTTTACATCGGACATTGCAAGTACATATGATGAATCAACTCCTCCTGAAAGAAATGCACTTGCTGTCTCATCAGGAGTTTTTACTTCAGCCATCATCTGCTTTAAAGTCTCATGTATTTCATTTGACCAGTAGTCCAGATCCTTGCTTCTGTCTGGCTTGAATTCAGGTCTCCAGTAGCGATAGATACTAAGTTTACCGTTCTGCCATGTAAGGCATCTGCCAGGCAACAGCTTTTTTATACCCTTGAAAAATGTCTCTTCACCTGCTGGATAGGTAAGACTCATATAGATCTGTAAAGCCTCCCTATTAAGCTCCTTCACAAATCCCGGCTTATCAAGGATATCTCGTATCATTGTACCGTAGAGCAGATCGCCATTTTCTGTTACATAGTAATAAAAGGGCTTTGTGCCAAACTGGTCACGTATACAGACAAGCTTATTCTCATTGCTGTCCCAGATGGCAAATGCAAACATTCCGTGCATATGGTTTGCCATATTGCAGCCCCATGTCTCATATGCCTTTACAAGTATCTTTTCTTCACGTTTTTCCCTTGTTAGATCATTAGTTTCAATTCCAAGCTCTTTACTCAGAGCCTGCCAGTTTCTTATGTGTCCTCTGTATGTTTTTACCTCAATCATAATATACCTCACAAAAAAATTATTTGACAGTGTGTTACACAGATCAACTTAAATCACATCGCTCCAATCAGCATTAATACCTGCCGCTTTATAGGCGTAATACTTCAAAATGATACAGGCATCATTTATATTAAGCATTAAATTTCCATCTACATCTCCGGCATTCAATTCTTCATATGTCAGATCGAATGAAATACCTGATGCATTCATCGAGTAAATATTAAGCACTTTAGCTGAATCAGCAAGATCGATCACATAATCATTATTTATATCTCCCGTTTTATATTCCTCAGAAGGTTTTGTAATAGTTGTTGTAGATGTTGTCGTAGTAGTTGTTGTTGTCACCGGTGCAGTGGTTGTGGCAGAGACCTCTCCTGCTCCTGGTACATAAACAGTATTGCATTCTGGCAGACTGTCGTAATACATAGGAAAAAGACGATCAGACACGTCATGCATATAACACTCAAATGTAGATGTAGTTCCATCACTTGATGTTACTGTGATCTCATATTCAAGTCCATGTTCTACATCATAATTATGCATTTCTTCTTCGGTAAACAGGAAATTCCCGTTTGTCACGTCGACAATATACCATTTATTATCAAGCTTTATTGCATTCCAGCCATGAACCTCTCCTACATAGATTACACTGTCAATGCCTACAGCTTCGCACAATAATTCATACGATTTACTATATCCTGCACATACTGTTGCTTTATCAAGCAGCGCTGATGCAGCAGATTGATCCAGATCTCCTGATTGATATACTACGTCCTGACGTAACTGTTCAAAAAGATATTTTGCGCGCTCATATTCTGTATCATAGTTTACAGCTCCTGAAATGTACTCATCACATACAGCATCAAACTGTTCTTTAGCTGCATTTCTTTCCCCACCATCCTGGTAGCATTCATATACTTCAAAAGCAAGCGAATTACTTGTAAAGTTGCTGTACATCCAGTAGTGTGAATCCATCCAGAAAAATTCAGGATGATCATAGTGAAACAGCCATGCTACTTCTACCGCTGTTGTACCATCCAATATATCACTGTATGTTACATATGGCGTTGTTTCATAATCTCCGTCAGACTCATTAACTTCAATACAACTTTCAAGCAGTCTATTATAGAATATGCGTTCCTCGTCGGTATTAAGCATATCATAAATATATCCTGAACCAGATACACCTGTGTTTGATGATGTTAAGATTAGTTTTTGCATATGCTCCGGCGATACTGATTCGGCAACAGAAAATTTATGCTCAAGAAGCGGCAAGTCAATTGTATAGTCATTCGCATATACAACACTTGACGATAAACATGATGTGAGAAGTACTGCGGCTGCCGATACAGCTTTTACTCTGATACTAATACTCATTCAAACACACCTCCTGTGAATTATAGATATATGTCTATTCAAAATATGACATATGTCTATTATTGTTAAATTGTTTTATATGTTTTAATATAGAAATTTACCATGCAACACGTTTTTCTCTATTATATCACAAATCGTATTTTATTGCAAGGATTATCCCTATTTTTTGCTTGACCGCACTCAAAAAACATGATAAAATATATAAAAATGAAGGAGAGTGATTGTATTTATGAACGCTTTAGGAATCACAGGTGCTATCATTTGCGGCGCTGCTGTTGTAGGTGCAGCTGCTACCTTTGGCGGAGCTGTAAAGCTCTTTAACAGTGTTATACCAAGACAGGATCAGCTACGTGTTGACATCAGTGAAATGGCAGATGAGGCAACTTGGGAGGAGTATAGAAAAATGATTACTCCCGCTAAGGAATGGCTCATGGAACAGCCTCTTGAACATATCAATATCAAGGCTCGTGATGGAATCACACTAAGCGGTCATTACCTTGCCTGTGACACTCCCGGTAAGAAGCTTGTAATATGTCTCCACGGCTATACAAGCAATGGCCTTTCAAATTTCTGTGCTATTTCTAAATTTTATCTTGATCATGGTTTTGATCTGCTTATAACCGATCACCGTGCTCATGGACAGAGTGAGGGCGGATATGCAGGATTCGGTATACTCGACAGGTTCGACTGCCTGAAATGGATCGAATACGTGATCAAACGCTTTGGTGCGGATATTGAAATATTGCTCTATGGCGTTTCTATGGGTGCTACTACTGCACTTATGACACTCGGATTTGAATATCTTCCAAAAAATGTAAAGGGTGCAGTTGCTGATTGTGCTTTCACCTCTCCATACGATGTCTTTTCTCACATCATAAAGCGTGACTACAAACTTCCTAAGTTCCCTATCATGAACTTCAGCGATATGCTCTGCAAGAGAAAAGCAGGATATAAATTCCGTGATTACTCAACTCTTACTGCCCTGAGTAAAACCGACCGGCCTGTCCTCCTCATACATGGCGCAGATGATAATTTTGTCCCAGTTTGGATGACTGAACAAAATTATGAAATATGCGCATCTCCTAAGGAGAAGCTAATCGTTGAAAACGCTGGTCACGGCGCAAGCTACTATGAAAATAAAGAACTATACGAAAAGGCTGTTACCAATTTTACTACTAAATGGTTCATTGCCTAATTGAAAGTGAGGATATTACATGAAGGAATTTGAAGTGAATGGTGTTAAGCTTCAGTGTTATCCGCTGACTGCTGCGCAGAGAATTCACAACTACTCTACTATGCACTGCCCTTATCATCAACTTTTAAATATAGGTACAGGTCTATATATAAAACTTGATGTTGATTTTTCTGTGCTGAAGGAATCTATTTATGAAGCATATCAGCGCTTTGAATCTATGCGGTTAAGATTCCTCAAGGATTCTGATGATACAGTTTACCAGTATCTGGTTCCGTTTGAGGAACGTGATATTGAATTTTACGACTTTTCTCACTGGAAAGAAGAGGACGCCCACGATGAAATGCGCCGCTGGACTGCTGTGCCTTTCAAGCGTTTTCATTCTCCAATGAACCGAATCGTTATGATAAAGCTGCCGGATAATTACAATGGTATGTATATGAAGATAGACCACATGACTATGGATTCATCTTCTATTATAGCATTTACCCGAGACGTACTTGAGATATACTGTGCAAAACAGTATGATACTGAATATCCAAAGCCTATGCAGTCATATATCGAAGCTCTTGAAAAAGATCTCGCTTATGAGGCTGGCTCTCCTGCTCAGAAAAAAGACGCTGAATACTGGAAGAACGAAATTGAACAAAGTGAACCTATGTATACTGACTTCAACGGTATGGGCAGAATCATAACTCAGCGCCGTGAAAATAATAATCCGAATCAGAGATATGCCAAGGTTACTTCAATAAGTCCCGAGGCTTCGATTTCTGTGTTCCAGCTTGAAAAGGAGCCTTCTGAAAGTCTTATGAAATTCTGCGAAGAAAACCGTGTACCTATGGTGTGTCTGCTCCTTATGGGACTGCGTACTGTTCTTTCAAAGTTCAACGACAATGAAAAAGATGTTTCCATCAAGAGCTGTGTAGCAAGACGTGGTACTCTCCTGGAAAAACGCTCAGGCGGCACGAGAATCCACTTCTTCCCTCTTCGCACTATTATGGAACCCGAGATGACTTTCATGGAAGGTCTAAGAATGATGCAGGAAAAACAGAATAAGCTATTTCGTCATGCTAATTTTGACTCCATTGCTCATACATACCTGCGCAACCGCTACTGGAAACTCCAGCCTGGCAACAGCTATGAGAGCATAAGTCTTACTTATCAGCCACTTACCCTGAAAGAATATTCCGGCAATATTCCAGATATCCCTTACAAAAGTATGTGGTATACAAACGGCGTTGCGGCTCAGCCTCTCTACCTTACAGTAATGCACCGTGTTGAGGACGGAGGTCTTAACTTTAACTTTGAATACCGTAAGGACGCTGTTACAAACTACGAGATGGAATATCTATATTATTATCTTTGCCGTGTATTGTTCAGAGGTATCGAAAACAGCAGCCGTACTATCGGCGAAATTCTTGACATTATATAAATTTAGGAGGAAATTGAAATGCTGGAACAGCTTAAACCTATTATTTGTCAGTATGTTGATGTGAAGCCTGAGGATATAACTCTTGATGCAAGATTCATCGAGGATCTCCACTTCAATTCATATGACTTTATGAGCTTTTTAGGTGAAATTGAGGAGACATTCAATGTAACTGTAGAGGAGCAGGATGTTTTGGATCTGCGCACTGTAGGCGACGCTATAACATACCTGAAAAGCCTTATGTGAGAATTGGAGATCTATACTTATGAATACTGTAACTGATATCAAAACACTCCAGCACCTTATTCTGAAATCCGCCAAATGCTACGGCGATAAAGTCTTTATGAAGGAAAAGTCAGGAAAAGATGATAAAGAGACAACTTTCAATGAGCTACTGCTTAATTGCCGGAAAATTATGACATTTCTGAATGAGAAAAGTAATGCAGACAATATCCACGCAGCTGTTATAGGAACAACTTGTGCAGCTTATCTTACTGCATATTTCGGTACTGTATGCGGCGGAAACATCATTATACCGCTCGACGCTCAGATGTCTTGTGAGGATGTTATTGATCACCTACAACGCAGCGATTCACAGGTTTTCTTCTTTGACAAGAGATACGTTCCTATGCTCCCCGCTATCAAGGCGTCCTGCCCCATGATACACACCTATATCTGCCTACAGGAAACTGACTGCGATGATATTTTCACTATGAACAACATCCTCGGTTCATATGCACCTGCTGAAACTCTGCCAGATATAGACCCGTCTTCATGTGCAGCTATTCTTTATACATCAGGTACTACCGGAAAGAGTAAGGGTGTTATGCTGTCTCACAGCAATCTGGTCGACAATACAATGTGTCAGGAAAATGAAAGTACTCCAGAAGATGTGCTTCTCACTGTTCTCCCGATACATCATGTTTATTGTTTTACCTGTGATATACTTTTGTCTTTGCGCTATGGTACTACTGTATGTGTAAACGATTCTATGATGCATATAGCTCAGAATCTTAAAAAATATCAGCCCACTATTGTTTTGCTAGTTCCTATGATTGCTGAAACTATTTATAAGAAGATACAGGCTGCAGCAGCTGCTACTCCGGATGTGCCTGTGGCTGCTATTGCCAGAGTTGTATTTGGTCCTAATTTAAAGGGCATATATAGCGGCGGTGCTTACCTTAACCCCGACCTTGCAAATGCTTATGTTTCAATGGGGATTCCGATCGCACAGGGTTATGGTATGACCGAATGTTCACCTCGTATCAGCACGGGCGTATGGGAAAATAACTGCAAGGGGGATGTTGGCGTTATTGTAAACGGTTGCTCTGTTAAGATAGTTGATGGCGAGATTTGGGTTAAGAGTCCGTCTGTTATGATGGGTTATTACAAGAATCCTGAGGCTACGGCTGAAGCTCTCACAGAGGATGGTTGGCTGAAAACAGGTGACCTTGGTTTTGTTGATGAGAGAAATCGTGTTCACATCACCGGACGCAAAAAGAATCTTATTATTCTTAGCAATGGCGAAAATGTATCTCCTGAAGAGCTTGAGAACAAGTTTTCAGGTTTAGACTGGCTCAGCGAAATTCTCGTATACGCTGAGGAAGGCATGATATGTGCTGAGATATTCCCCAATCCCGAGTGTCAGCTTTCACGTGAAGAAACTTGCAAATTGTTCCGTGAGCAGGTCGATAAGATAAATAAGACTGTATCTGGGGCAAAGGCTATACGCCGCCTTAGAATTCGTGATGTGGACTTTGATAAGACTACTTCTAAGAAAATCAAAAGAGATCAGAGCTCTCAGGGTGAACTCTGCGACTGAAAAGGAGGCATATTATGACTTATCAGGAAATTTTTAACACTGCAAAAGAACGTTTAATGAAAAGCGGCGTAAGCGGCTTTGACAACTTTCTTGCCGTTCAGGTTGATATCATCGGCGAAGGTGAAGGCGCATTCTACATCGAGCTGAAAGACGGAAAGCTATCCGTTGAACCTTATGAATACTACGATCACCATGTAAAGCTCATTGCTACAGGCGATGACTTTCTGAAGATAGCTGATGGCTCTATGAATGCTGTTATGGCTTACACTATCGGCAAACTCAGAATCGAAGGGGATCTTGGTAAGGCTCTTGAGCTTCAGGATATTATTGAGACAATCAAAAAGAATGAAAAGGCTCAGGTAAAGGCTGAGAAAAAAGCATCGAAAAAGATCATGCATAAAAGAGTATAAATAAAATATTTCTTGCCGCTGTTTGCTTGACAGCGGTATTTTTTTGTACTTTTGTGAAAGGATAACAATAGGTTTGGAAACATTGATTATAAATGTGTTAACCTTTAAAATTGCTATAATGTTTCTACTGATATTTCCACTGAAAATTTTAGCCTATAAGGCAGAAGGAGACTATTATGGAAACGAAAAATGAATTTAAGCCGTATATTCGGGCATCTAAGGTAACGCCGGAGCTTACGGTAACTTCAGTTTTGATGGGTGTTTTGCTCGCAGTCATTTTCGGTGCTGCTAACGCTTATCTGGGATTAAGGGTAGGTATGACTGTGTCTGCCTCCATTCCAGCAGCTGTTATTGCTATGGGCGTTATTCGTGTGATAATGAGGAAAAACTCCATACTGGAAAGCAATATGGTTCAAACTATCGGTTCAGCCGGTGAATCTGTTGCAGCAGGTGCCATCTTTACTATTCCTGCTCTGTTTCTCTGGGCGTCTGAGGGAATAATGGAAAAGCCAAGTATCATTGAGATCACTTCCATTGCGCTTGTTGGAAGTCTGCTTGGTGTATTCTTTATGGTGCCGCTGCGTAATGCGCTTATTGTCAGAGAACATGGTGTACTCCCCTACCCGGAGGGTACAGCTTGTGCTGAAGTACTGCTTGCTGGTGAAAAGGGAGGCGCAAGCGCTTCTATAGTATTTGCTGGTATGGGATTTGCTGCTGCATTTAAGTTTATCATTGATGGCCTTAAAGCTGTTCCTGGTCAAATTTCATTTCGTGTAAAGAACTTTGCAGGTGAGATAGGTACTCAGATATATCCTGCTGTTATGAGTGTAGGTTACATCTGCGGTTTCCGTATTTCTTCCTATATGTTTGCCGGCGGCGTTTTAAGCTGGCTAGTGCTGATTCCGCTGATTGTTATGTTTGGCAGTGATATTGTAATGTATCCTAGCGAAACTCAGACCGTTGGTGATATCTTTTCGGAAAGCGGTGCAAGCGGTATCTGGAGCAATTATATCCGATATATAGGTGCAGGCGCTCTGGCCGCCGGCGGTATCATAAGTCTTATAAAATCTATGCCTCTTATTGTCCGCACATTTGGTGACGCAATTAAAGGCATAGGCAGTAGCTCCGGCAAATCTGCTGTCAGAACGGAGCAGGATATCAATATCAAGTTTGTTTTTAGCTCGATTGCAGTCCTTACTCTTGCAGTATGGCTTATCCCTGCTATTCCGGTAAACCTAATTGGAGCACTCGTTATTGTTGTATTCGGATTTTTCTTTGATACAGTTTCATCCAGAATGGTTGGTCTTGTAGGTAGCAGCAATAACCCAGTTTCGGGTATGGCTATTGCCACACTTCTTATTGCTACCATGATCCTTAAATTTACAGGCGCAGAAGGTGCATCCGGCTACACAGCAGCTATTGCTATAGGTTCTGTTATCTGCATCATTGCTGCTATTTCCGGTGATACTTCTCAAGATCTTAAAACTGGCTATATCCTTGGCTCAACACCTAAGAAACAGCAGATCGGTGAGATATTAGGCGTTATTACTGCTTCTTTTGCAATTGGCGGCACTCTCTATCTACTGGATGGTGCATGGGGCTTTGGGTCTGAAGAACTTGCAGCTCCTCAGGCTACTCTTATGAAAATGATCATTGAGGGTGTTATGAGCGCTGAACTTCCTTGGAATCTTGTGCTCATCGGTGTTTTCATTGCTGTGCTCATTGAAGTTATCGGTATACCGGTACTTCCATTTGCAATCGGCGTGTATCTCCCCGTTCATCTGAACGCTTGCATTTTTGTCGGCGGTATCATACGACTTGTATTTGACAGGATCAAGCTGCGCAACGACGCTGATGGTGAAAAGAAAAAATCTATCATAAACGACGGCATTCTGTTCTGCTCTGGTATGATAGCTGGTGAAGGTCTTGTTGGTATACTGCTTGCTATACTGGCTGTATTTGGCTTTGGTGAAATGATAGATATCTCCGGTATTCTAAATCTCCCAAAACCTGTTGCTACTATTGGAAGTCTCGTCGTATTTGCTCTTATCATTTGTACTCTTCTGAAATTTTCTATATGGAAGAAAAGAAAGGCATTTGTAAAAACCGATGAGAAGTAAAGCAAGACCACAAGAAAACTATCTTGAAAAAATCCCTATGAAGTCTTCGTGGCTTACATGGTCTGAGGACAAAAATGGAATCGTTACACTTGATATAGAAAATAAAGGCCTAATGAAAAGAATTACTCAGGTGCTGCTTAAAAAGCCAAAGGTAACTCATATTCATCTGGATGAAACCGGAAGCTTCATCTGGCCTATGATTGATGGTGAAACGAAAATTATGGATATGGGTGAACCTTTGCAGGCTCGCTTTGGCGAAAAGGCTAAGCCAACCTATGAAAGACTCGCTAAGTTTTTTCAGATACTTGAAAGCTACGGCTTTATAGAGTGGAAATAAATAGAAACTGGCTGCTGCACATGAAAATTTGTGCAGCAGCCAGTTTATTTTTCTGTATCAATATTCATCCTCATCGGTAAGAATTTCCAAAACAATACAGGTAGCGTTGTCAGCGCCGCCCTTATTAAGCGCCTCTTGTACGAGTATAGCAGCTTCGTTAAAATAGTTCTGGGATAGAAGGTCGTGCATTTCCTGATCAGTACACATATTGCTGAGACCGTCCGTACACAGCATGAACTTATATCCCGGACGTATCGGAACGGGTTTGCGTGTATCTGCATTAAGACCAATCTCACTCTTATCAGAACCTATGAAGAGAGTAAGTCTATGCTGGTCGGGACTATTCTTCGCTTCGTCTTCAGTGTATATTCGTGCATCAAGCTTCTGATTGGCAAGAGTGTGATCACGTGTAAGGCACGTTAGACCAGATTCTTGATTCAAATATATCCTGCTGTCGCCAAGATAATATATCCTCGCCTGACCGCCCATGAAATAAAGCAAAGCAAATGTTGTGCCACCGCTTAATGAATGCTTTTCATGAAGCATTTCACATACAGCATTGTTTGCTTCACGTGTGTAGTCAGAAAGGATCTGATCTACTGTACGTGAGTTTTCTGCTTCCTCAAGATCCTCTTCATATTTTCTGAGAACTTGCATAGCTATTTCTGATGCTATCTCACCATATGCCGCTCCGCCCATACCATCAAATACTGCAAAACACATACCATCCGAATTGTCTATAGTATATGTTGCAGAAAAGTCATTTCGGAAATGCTCGTGGAGATATATGCCCTTCAAATAAAAATTATCCTCATGATTACCCCGTACCTTGCCTATGTGTGTGGAAACGGAAACACGAAGTCGATAGGATGAAATACCGGCAGTAATGTCATTATCCTCGGCATCTTCCTGAAAGATGCTGTTCACATCATTAAAGTCTAAAATGCCATCGGTGCCGGATTGTGATGAATTATAGCTCATTACTGTTTCCTCTCGTATTTATTATACCAGAGACATTAACCCCTGTCTCCGTACAACATATATTTTACCATATTTTTCTTTGTCTGTAAATAGAAATGATCAATTTTTTATATAAGTGTCAGCACCGGCAGCAGCATGATAGCAACATATTGCATACAAGATTAAATGCACAGCATCGCATACAATCATTTAAACCATCAGACTGAGAATATGGAGTCTGCATATCCTGATACTGAAAAGCGCTTCCCTGAAGCCGCTGAACAAGCATACGATACTGGATATTACCTGGTTCCAGTCCTGCTGCTGTCTGGGCATACTGCAGTGCCAGTGCACTGTTTCCAAGTCCGGACTGAGCAACAGCACTTATATAATACCACTCAGCATCACGGTTTGTAATTGAGTTAAGAACATTTATTGCCTCTGCAAAACGATGGTTGTTTATAAAGTTGATAGCGGCTTTCTTGTGAATAGTATTCTCATCTGTACTGTCGGATTGATAGCTTCTGCTGCCAGTAAAATCGTTTGTACCGCCTCTGCCCTGGCGTTCATCCATGATCTGCTGATAGGCTGACTGTATTTCCCTAAAGCGTGCTTCATAGTCTTCTGAGTTCGGATTATTCATGTTAAGATCCGGATGATACTTTCGGCACAAACTGCGGTAAGCCTTCTTTATCTCCTCATCTGTAGCCGTCCTTGATACTCCCAGTATCTGATAAGGGTCTTTCATATATTTCCTCCTTGTTTCGCCTTTTCACCCTGAGAAAGATAATGGCTCTTTCTTCGTCTAAAACCGGTCCATACTCCAGCATAAATTATGTTCCTCAATATCTCCGCATTCTTTACTATAGGGAGATACTCAAAAGCAGATGCTGCAGGTGCTATCATAAGTCTTAAAAGATCCTCTGCCGCTTTATGGAAATCCGGATCATGCTCGTCCTGAGATGAAAATGGATTATAGCATTTTTTCTTTCTATCCTTAGATAAATCGTCAAAGGCATCTGAAAGATAAATGAATTTACCCATGTGAAATCCAATTTCTCTGAGAGTGTTCTCCCATAAATCATTTCTGTATGCCATTATTTCAGCCAAAATTCTGCCAAAACACGATGCTGGCTCTTCAGGGTTATTACAGTTTTCTCGTTCCAGGCGGTCAAGTTTTTCTATCTCGTCATCTATTACTATAGCCTTATCTGTGTATCTTTCCCGTACACTTTCATATCTGCCGGAAAATATTTTTCCCAGTGCCTTCTTCAGATATTTCCGTTCATCCTTCCAGTCATCTTCAAACTTATAGGAGGCGAGTAGCATACACATATCTGCTGTATAGTCAGTGATCTCACTCACAATAAACTTCTGCTCATTTACAGGATGAGCTATGCACCGTGATTTGAAACTTTCATTTTCGGGTTCATATAGACTATCCAGAAGAAGTGACAAAAACGTTAGATCATAGCTTAAAAGCATCTGACTTGATGCACCGAATTTCTCTCTCAAAGTCCTGCAAAGTCCACAGTAGTATGCTCTGTATTCATCAAATTCCCGAAACTTCAGCTCCGGCTTACAAACTTGTATATATCCGTACATTTTCAGCTCCGTTTAATAAACACATGGTGGCATTTCGGACAAGTTATCTGTATTTTACCCTTTCCCTTGGGTACACGCACCTTCTGTCGGCACTGAGGGCACATAAATACCTTATGCGTGCTTGACGAATCACTTCGAATATTCTTTATCCACACTCTTACATTCTCAGTAAGTTCCAGGTATTTACGGTTTTCTGCGCTTCGCTTTTCATAGTTCCTCGACATCATTCTGAATAATATCAGTATAACAAGAATAAATGATATTAGATCAAATAAGTATACACGTGTTATCACATACAGCAGTGTAAAGATAAGCATCAGTACCAGCATAAATCTGCATAAGTTATCTGCGCCGTAACGTCCTCTGAAAAATCTTTTTATACGCTCTGTAAAATTCATGACTTTTCCTGCACTTCCTTGTCAATATATATGTATATAAATATAATTATACCATAGTTTCTCCCCAATGAAAAGGGCTAAAATGCAATTTTCACTTTATTTTCAATTTTTGCCTCATACAAAAGATGACTATTTTCGACAAAATTCGTTATTTACATAGGTCTCTTTAACTGATATAATCACTATGTTATGCATAATTCGACAAAATATTACTATTATCAAGTTAGGATGGTTAATTATGGACTACGTAAATACAAAAATCATTATCCGTACCCACAATGCTGGCTTTGGCATCAGACTTGCATCACAGCTGCGTCAGGCTGGACTGTTCGCTGTTGTTTATGATGGGGAAGGCTGTAATTCGGAAGAATTGAATGTTATAAGCGGATATACTATACTGGTGAGCGATATGAAACTAACCGCAGAAAACGAAAATATGCAGAAAATCGTACTCACAAGCGGAAACATTCACCACAATTGCATAAACTACCGTGATGATACACTTTATGTTTCCAAAAGCATAGGTATATCCGGAATATGCAGCCTACTGACATTTATAGCTAATAAGGAAGATAAAGAACGAAAGGTTGAACGTGCTGCTGCCGAAACAATACGAAAAATGGGAATTCAAGTAAACCTTAAAGGATACCGATATCTTATAACTGCCATTGTCATTACCGCCCTAGATCCGGAGCCGGATATGATGTGTGCTTCTGAACTGTATCAAAAAATCGCAGATATTTATAACGTAAATATCTGCAGTGTGGAGCGTGCTATAAGACACTCTATAGAAACTGCATATTATCGCTGTCCTCAGGCTCTTAGCAGTGCATTCAGCTATCCGGTTACAAAACCCAATAACACAGAGCTTATATGCTATGTTGCTGACACAATACGACTGTGGATACTTTGATTACGACAAAACGGGGCAGAAAACGCCCCGTTTAAATTATTTCTTAAATGAAAACAGTCCTTTTTTCTCATATGGCTCTCTTGTTACAGAAATCACCTTATAACCCGCTTTTTCAATAACTGCACTGAGTGCTTCGTCATCTATATCTTCCTCAGTTATAATTACGGTTTCACCTGTCTTATGTGATGACATTACCTTCTTAACTTTCCATGTCGATTCAATTGCCTTGTTGTTGTGAGTTTCGCACATACTGCACATCATACCGTCTACTTTAATAGTGATTTTAAGCATTATTCTGCCCCCTTAATTTTAGTCAGTTAATACTGTAATTATATTATACAACAAGTAATACAGTATGTCAATGATTGAAGGAATATAATTTGCGTCAATTTTCCCAGCAGATCTGCTGATTTTTCTCGAAAAAGTATCTTATAAGTTCTTTGCCGTCTATGTCCTCGTTCATCAGCTTAATTCCCTTTAGCTGACTATTGGTATAGAGCTTGTAATAATATATTTTACGTTCAGCATCAGAGAGACATGAGTATACTGTGCAATAATCCATGCTCTCTTTTGTTACAACACTTCCCTTCACTACTGCGGCTGCATCAAGTATTGCACGAAGCTGAGCTATATTCTCAGCAGGGCTATCGAAATCCGGAGAACTTTTCAGTAGGAACACAGATTTTATAAAACGTGATGCAGATGAATAATCACCAGGCAATCCATAACTTCCAAGTCCGTTGCTGAATGGGTGTTCACCGGCTATAGTGGTGAGTATGTTGGATGGTTCGGCAGATGTGAGATTCAGGTAATGACTGAGATTAGTTATATGAAAATCAAGAGGAGGATTATTCGTAAGAACGTTAGCTGAATTATCGTAGATGTGTATACCGTCTGCCATGGCCTCCAGTACGATCGAGCCAGTTTTATCAGCAAAGTGCCAGTGAAGCGATGCAAGTGGTAAGCTTTCAGAGAAAGGCTGTCCGTATATGCTTGTATTTTTGAGTAGTTCCCTTGCCTCTGAAATATTTGTACACCTACCCAATATCCACGGAATAAGTTCATATGGTGTTATATTGTGCCTTGTAGTACATAAATTATTTGAATAACAAGCATTGCCAGGGAAATTTAAACCAGCACCACATAATCCGAACTCATTCATTGCATCTGCATACAGCGGGATGCCGTTCACCATCGATGCCATTCCAACCATTGCATAGTGATGCTCAAGAGTTCCCTCAGCCTTTGTAGGAAACGGAAAAGACCTTGGCATGATCACAACTTGATGTCCATAATCTCTGTCTATATCCATGTTTCTGCCAAAATACAGGCAACCATTTATGAGTGCTGCGCTTGTACACATTTTTTATACCTCCTCATATTACATTTCTGCTGTTATAATATGAAGAAGAATATGTATTATACATCTCAGCCTACTATAACCTTATGAAATACCTTTTTGCCTTTCCTGATTATAGTTTCACCTTCAAGTGTGATAACGGTCTTGGGATCAGTTATCTTTACGTCATTTACCGATACGCCGCCCTGCTGTATAAGACGTCTTGCTTCGCCGTTTGAGGCAGACAGTCCAGCACGTACCATAAGATTCAGTATACCTACACCACCGTTATCAAGTTCATCTGATGCAATTGTAGTTGTGGGCATATTCTGGCTGGAACCTGCTCCGCTGAATATTGCCTTTGCAGCTTCCTGCGCTTTATCTGCCTCTTCCTTGCCATGAACCATTTCTGTTAAATGGTAAGCTAGGATCTCCTTAGCCTTGTTAAGCTCCTGTCCCTGCATTGTGCGTTCCATTTCTTCGATTTCCTCGATCGGGATAAATGTAAGGAGCTTCAGGCAGTTGATAACGTCATCATCTGCAACATTTCTCCAATACTGATAGAAATCGTATACAGGGCATTTCTCCTTGTCGAGCCACAGAGCACCTTTTTCAGTCTTACCCATCTTTCTGCCATCTTTAGTAAGCAGCAGTGATGATGTCATTGCGTATACTTCCTTACCCTCTACGCGGCGAACTAAGTCAACACCGCCCAGCATATTGCTCCACTGGTCATTTCCGCCCAGTTCCATTACACAGTCATAATTCTTGTATAGGTGGAGGAAGTCGTAGCTCTGGAGAAGCATATAGTTGAATTCGAGGAATGAGAGCCCCTTGCCCTCCAGACGTGACTTGAAGCAATCTGCTGTAAGCATCTGGTTTACGGAGAAATATTTGCCTATATCACGCATGAATGTAATGTAGTTCATGTCTCTTAGCCAGTCACCGTTCTTTACGATAATAGCTTTATCATCTGAAAAGTCAATAAAGCGTTCCATTTGCTTGCGGAAACACTCTGCATTGTAGTCGATCTCCTCAACAGTCATCATCTTGCGCATATCAGTCTTACCGGTAGGGTCACCGATCATTGCTGTTGCCGTGCCAAGAAGTGCGATGGGTTTGTGACCGTGCAACTGCATATGCTTCATAAGGATAAGCTGAATAAAATGCCCTACATGGAGACTGTCAGCTGTTGCATCAAAGCCGATATAGAACGCTACCTTCTTATTGTCAATAATGTTACGAATCTCATCCTCGTGTGTAGTCTGTGCTACAAGACCTCTTCTCTTAAGCTCTTCAAAAAATGTCATATATATACTCCTTTTTACTTGCCGGAAAATAAAAAAACCTCCGGTTTAATATTTGCCAGAGGACGATGTTTTTCACCGTGGTACCACCTCAGTTTATCAGGCAGACTTGCCTGACCTCAAAACGCTTTAACGGGCGTACCCGTGCTCTCCTACTGAAGATTCAGAAAGCCTGCTCAGGGATGTATTCACAATGCGCCGCTGCTCCTTTCACCAACCGTAGCCTCTCTGTGCCGACGTTGAACTGCTACTTCTTCCCGTCAACGCTTTTTTATCATATTACCACATATTGCACCTGTTGTCAAGAGTATTCTCAGAAATTTTGCTCTGACGAGTATCCCAGAATTCATTGTATATCTATTGACCAATTTCTGTACATTTTGTATAATATAAATAATATAACTATTGTTCATGCAAAAAATCGTTTGAGGAGGTAAATAATGAAACTGCTTATTAAAAACGGTCTTGTTATAAATGTATTCACCGGTGAGATAGAGGAACAAAATATACTGATTGAGGATGGCATTATTTTGGGTGTTGGTGATTATGACGACGCCGATGCTGATGATGTTCACGATGTGGAAGGAAAATATATCTGTCCCGGATTTATTGATGGTCACATTCATATAGAAAGCACTATGCTTCTGCCTCATGAGTTTGCAAAAGCTGCTTTGGTTCATGGCACTACTGCTGTAGTTGCCGACCCTCATGAGATAGCAAATGTCTGCGGTAAAGACGGCATTCGCTTTATGTTGAAAGCAAGCGAAAATATACCCATGACAGTCTATATTATGCTGCCCTCATGCGTTCCTGCAACTCAATTTGACGAGTCAGGAGCTGTATTGGAGGCTGAAGATCTGCTATCGTTCTACCGTTACCCAAGAGTCCTGGGACTTGGTGAAATGATGAACTACCCTGGCGTTCTCGCTGAGGATTTAAGTGTTCTCCGCAAAATAAGAGATGCTCATCAGGCGGGAAGAACTGTGAACGGTCATGCCCCTATGCTTACAGGTCATGAACTGGATAAATATATTGCTGCAGGCGTAAATGATGATCATGAGTGCTCTACTGCAGATGAAGCTATCGAACGTATACGCAAGGGACAGTGGGTCATGATACGTGAAGGCACAGCTGCAAAAAATTTAAATGATCTGCTGCCTTTATTCGATCCTGTATATTCTCATCGCTGCATTCTCGTTACTGATGACCGGCATCCGGCTGATCTGATAGAATCCGGCCATATTGACAGCATTATAAGGAAGGCATCTGAGGCCGGAAAGTCTCCTGTTACAGGTATACAGATGGCAACTATCCAGGCGGCTCAGTGTTTTGGCTTAAAAGACATTGGCGCAATTGCTCCGGGTTATGCGGCCGATATACTTGTTCTTGAAAATCTTAACGATATTCTTATCTCTGATGTGTACTACAAAGGCAGACGTGTCGTCGAAAATAAACTCCTGCTTCCTTTTGAAACACCTGAAATACCTCATTCACTGAAAGAAAGTGTGCTTAGTTCATTTAATATGACGGCTTTTTCTGCTAGGGATTTTGAAATTTCCCATGCCGGAAAAACAAGAGTCATAGGTGTGGTAAAGGGGCAGCTCATTACTGAAGAGCTCATTATGGATACAGATGGTATAGATATCAAACGTGATATCCTGAAGCTTGCCGTTATCGAACGCCATAAGAATACAGGGCACATGGGAATAGGATATATACATGGTATAGGCATGAAGTTAGGCGCTATTGCTTCATCTGTTTCACACGACTCCCATAATCTGATTGTAATAGGCACAAATGATAAGGATATGGCTGCTGCTGCAAACCGTATACGTGAAATTGGCGGCGGAAATGTTGTTGTGCTCGACGGTAAAGTTATCGCAGAAATGCCTCTGCCTGTTGCAGGTCTTATGAGCAAGCTATCCGCAGAAAAGACAGCTGCTCAGAATGCAGCTGTCAGAAAAACTGTGTATAAACTTGGCGTGCCTGAAACTATTGAACCATTTATGAATATGGCTTTCGTAAGTTTGCCGGTCATACCTCACTTGAAAATGACTACTCACGGACTTGTTGATGTTGATAAACAGCGTTTAGTGCCGTTGTCAGCAGATGAATAAATATTTATATTACACAAAAATGTTATAATGTTATATTTATTATCCGTTAATTGTATACGGCAAAGTTGATGCTGCCTGTACATGAGAAATTTTTCCATCGGCTATGACAGAACCACCATATACTACACTTCTGCTACCGTAACGACATCGAAGTGATTCTATTGCCTCATCAAGACGCTCACGTTTTTCCCTTGAGGCGGTGTCGTAAAAAAGACTTTGCTGAAATGGTGTCTCATCTCCTGTCAGATTTATGGCTCTCACTGTTACAGTCCGTATTTTTCTTGACCAGTCATATGACCTGTCAAATAAGCGTGAAGCTGCAAAAGATATCTCACGCTCATCTCTGGTTTTGTGTGATAAAGGAGTCTGCCACTGCCTGAATTTAAGTCCGGTGTCTCGTATTGATATCTGAACTCCATTAGCATAGAGTCCGTGTTTAATAAGTTTTCTGCTGATATCTACGGATAAAGCCATCATAATACTGCTCACTTCCCTACTATCTTCAAGATCCTCAGTGCACGTTACCCCATGACCTATGGATTGTATGAGCCTATGGAAACTGTCTGGCATTACCGGCGACATATCATGTCCACAAGCATAGGAATGGAGTATGCTTCCACATTTTCCAAGCTTCTTTATCAAAATTTTAGGTTCGCTCATAGCTGCCTGACCAATTGTGTATATCCCCATTCCTGCAAGTTTTTTTACTGTGGAACGCCCTGCAAATAAAAGCGATCCAACAGGCATATCCCATATCCTTTCACGGAAGTTTTCTCTTGTAATAACAGTTACTGCATCTGGTTTCTTTATATCTGAACCCAGTTTTGCAAATACCTTGTTGAAGGAAACTCCTATACTAACAGTAAGTCCAAGTTCTTCCCTTATTGTTTTGCGTATTTCCTCGGCGATACTTTCACCATCTCCGAAAATTCCAGTGCTGGCAGTCACGTCAAGCCAGCATTCATCAAGTCCGAATGGCTCAATAATATCTGTGTAACGGCTATATATTTCATGAGCAAGCTTTGAATATTTAACATACTGGTCAAACTGCGACGGAACTACTACAAGCTTCGGGCAGCATTTCTGTGCCTCAGCAAGCGTCATGCCGGTTTTTACTCCCATTCGCTTGGCACTCTCGCTTTTGGCAAGAATTATCCCATGCCTGTCCCGACTGTTTCCGCCTACTGCCAAAGGCTTATCTTTCAGCTCTCTGTTAAGCATCATCTCCACAG
>CALXBL010000019.1 GCA_944386525.1 uncultured Ruminococcus sp.
ATTTATAATAATATATTGTTAAACAATGGTAAAATTATAGAAAGTATTGACAATTTGTAAAAGGGTGTGTTACAATGATATAAAAGATAAAAATCTGCATACCCCTAAGGAGACTGTGTTAAATGAATATAAAAAGATTAACGGCAGCTTTTACCGGACTGGCTTTGTTTGCGAGTGCGGTTACATATAAATTTCCGGTTCAGGCAATTGAATCCGGAGCTTCTGTTGGAATGAACGAAAGTTATATACAAATTTTCACGGAGGATAAAGAGCAGAGCAGAGATGCGCAGTATGATATGCCTGTTGTGGGCGCGGCTGATCTTCCGTCCAGTTACGACCTGAGAGATGAGGGATGTGTTACATCCGTCAAGAATCAGGGTGCTGAGGGAATGTGTCATGCCTTTGCGGCGATAGGAGTCTGTGAGTCCAATCTGCTTAAGCAAGGTCTGGAAACTGATTGCGAAACTCTTGATCTTTCCGAAGCACAGCTTGGATATTTCTTGTATACGCTCCAGGAAAATCCGCTCGACTCGCTTTACGGCGACTATCTTAACACTGCCGGCAAGGGCGCAGACGGAGGCAACGGTATATTTGCAGCCGCAGGACTTGCTGCGTGTATTGGCACGGAGTACGAGGATTTTTGCAGCTATAGTGACTGGAGTAAGGGCTATTCTGCCTATAGCCGGTATACAGGCAGATACAGGCTAAGATCTCTCGATATAATCGAACGTGCCCAAACTGCCAACACCAGAAATACAATCAAGTCATGGCTTATGGAGAGCGGAGCTGTAGGTTTTGCATTTTATAGTCAGCGTTCTCTCTATTACGACAACGGCACATCTTATGCATATTATGCAGAAAATAAATCTTTTTATGAGGACGCAAACCATGCAGCTCTGATAGTAGGCTGGGACGATAGCTATAGCCGGGAGAATTTTGCGGAGGACAGCCGTCCATCGGGTGACGGAGCATGGCTTGTAAAGAACAGCTATGGCGCAGATCTGTTTGATGATGGATATTTCTGGATATCATATGAAGATCCTGCTATGGGCGCATTCTGCCGGTATATTATGGAATCCGTGGAAAACTGGGACGATGTGTATGAATACGACGGAGTCGGATATATAAATTCATATACTTTTGATTATGCTGCAAACGTTTTCACGGCGGAGTATGATTGCCGTCTGACGGATATTTCGTTCAGTGCGCCTACAGCTAATCCGAGCGGAACTAAGTATAATGTGGATATATATACCCTTAATGAAAACACGGAAGACCCTACTGACGGAAAGCTTGTGGCTGCCGTGTCGGGAACTATTGAACACGGCGGATATGTAACAGCTGATATTGAGGACGAAGTTACACTCAAACAGGGGGAGCAGTTTTCGCTTGTTCTGTCAATGTCGGCTCCGGTGGGATATAAACAGTATATATATCTTCCGGTTGAAAAGGATGCGAATATATCAGATACTTTCTTTTATGAGTGCGAGGCAAGATCCGGCGAGAGTTACGTATATTTTGACGGCGGCTGGAAGGACACCGTAAAGTGTACGGACGAATTATCCGAACTTGGTAATATTCCGCTGAAGGCCTTTGCTGTCCGCACGGGCAGTTATGAGCCGGTAAAGCTGGAGACCGCTATTGCTCAGGCTGAAAATTCAGGTGTAGACAGCGAGCTGCTGAACGAGGCAGTGTCGTATGGCAGAGAGCTTATTGAGAACGGAGCAAGTGCGGCGTCGTGTACAAAAGCGGCGGACAGGATATTTGCAGTCCTTGAAAATAATGGTGCAGATATCGCATATCCGGAATACATTTTTGAAGACTACGGCAGAACCGCAGGCGACAGCAACGGAGACGGCATAATCGGTCTTGACGACGGTGCAGAAGTGCTGTCGGTTTATTCAGTCCGAGGTGCCGGCATGATCCAACGTCTGACCACGGCGGAGACGTACGCTATGGACCTGATACAGGATGGCAATATCGGTCTGGACGATGCGTCGGGTATACTGAAGAAGTACGCTGAAAAGAGTGCCGGGATTGAGTAGTGCGAAATATAACAGCAGCGATGTTATATAAAATGCTGTTAAAGCAGGCGCGCACACGAAAAAAAATGGCTAAATGTGCAAAAAAACAAAATATCTCTTGACAAAGGGGGATATATGTGGTATCCTTGTAAAGGTTCAGAGCTTTACAGCGGTGAGGAGTAGATGAAAATGGCAAAGAACTTACAGCTTATAATGCTTCTTGACTGCTACGGCGAGTTTCTCACAGAACGCCAGAGACAGGCTATGGGACTCTATTATAATGAGGATTTGTCCCTTGCGGAGATATCGGAAATATCCGGCACAACAAGGCAGGCAGTGAGAGACAGCATAAAGCGCAGCGAGGAGATACTCCTTGATATGGAGGAAAAGCTTGGGTTTGCTGATAGGCTTCAGAAACTGCGTGAGAATTTCTCCCAAATAGCTGAGGCCGCAAGAGCTGTATCGGCTGAAACAGTCAACGATACGGCAGTACAGGAAAAATGCCGCATAGTAGAAGCAAAGGCACAAGAGTGTTTGCAGCTTCTTTGATATTTATTGAATGTGTACATCCATATGGAGGGAGGGTGCAAAGTGGCTTTTGAAGGTCTTTCTGATAAGCTCGGTAAAGTGTTCAAAAAACTGAAAGCACACGGAAAACTTACCGAGGCTGATGTTAAAGAGGCTATGCGAGAGGTGCGAATGGCACTTCTTGAGGCTGATGTAAGCTATAAGGTAGTAAAGGATTTTGTGGCTAAGGTCTCGGAACGAGCTGTAGGCGAGGAGGTTTTAACAAGTCTTACTCCCGGGCAGCAGGTTATTAAAATCGTAAATGAAGAGTTATGCGCATTGATGGGCAGTGACCATACGAGAATAAACTTTCCCTCAAAGCCGCCGTGTGTTATAATGATGTGCGGACTTCAAGGCTCAGGTAAGACTACTCATGCAGCAAAGCTTGCAAAGCTGCTTAAGAGCGAAGGACATTATCCTTTGCTGGTTGCGTGTGATGTCTACCGTCCGGCTGCTATCAATCAGCTCCAGGTGGTTGGCGAGCGTGCGGGAGTAAAGGTGTTTGAAATGGGACAGATACCGCCCACCATAATCGCTAAGGAGGCAATGAAGTACGGCAAGGATCACGGCAATGATGTGATAATTATAGATACCGCCGGCAGACTTCATATAGACGAGGCTCTCATGGATGAACTTAAAGAGCTTAAAAAGCTCACAAATCCCAATGAGATAATGCTTGTTGTAGACGCTATGACGGGTCAGGACGCAGTCAATGTGGCAAAGGCTTTTGATGAAGCACTCGGTATCGACAGCGTTCTTATGTCGAAGCTTGACTCTGATACAAGAGGCGGTGCTGCACTGTCGGTACTTGCAGTAACAGGTAAGCCTATCAAGTATGTGGGTATGGGCGAAAAGCTTGATGATTTTGAGCAGTTCCACCCAGAGAGAATGGCGTCACGTATACTGGGTATGGGTGATGTGCTCACACTTATCGAAAAGGCGGAGAGTACTGTTGACATAAAGGATGCTGAAAGACTTGCAAAGAAAATGGAGAAGAATCAGTTTGATATGAACGATCTCTTAGACCAGCTTCAGCAGATAAAGAAAATGGGCTCTATACAGTCAATACTTGGAATGCTTCCCGGCGTTGGAAACAAGCTGAAAGATGCAGATATCGATGATCGTCAGTTTGTTCGTATTGAGGCAATCATAACATCAATGACACCGGCTGAAAGAGCAAGGCCGTCTATAATAAATCCCTCCAGAAAGCGAAGAATCGCAGCCGGAAGCGGCAACAAGGTGGAGGACGTGAATAGACTCCTTAAGCAGTTCGACCAGATGCAAAAGATGATGAAGCAGATGGGCGGCATAACAAAGGGCAAGAACGGCAAGGTATCACGCCGTTCAATGAGAAAGCTTGCCGGCATGAATATGGATGAACTACGTAATATGCAGCAGGGCGGCAATATGAATATACCTGGACTTCCTCCCGGAGTGTTTCCGCCTAAGAAGTAAACTGATCATGCAGGAAACTGCTGATATAGACTAACCACATGGAGGTGAAAAAGAAATGGCAGTAAAGATGAGACTGAGAAGAATGGGCGCCAAGAAGGCTCCGTTTTATCGTATCGTAGTTGCTGATGAAAGATATCCGCGTGATGGCAGATTCATTGAGGAGATCGGCTACTATGATCCTACAAAGGAACCGTCTGTAGTTAAGGTAGATGCCGAGGCAGCTAAGAAGTGGCTGGCTAACGGAGCACAGCCGACAGATACAGTAAAGGTTATCCTGAAGAAGGAAGGCATCCTTTAATTTCTGAATTGCAGATTGGGAGCAGAATTGCTGTAAGCGATCTGCTCGCACATCTTGCAGACATTTATCCCGGAAAGGAGCAGACAGTATGCAGGATCTACTGTACACAATTGTAGCAGGACTTGTTGAAGATCCGTCTGCAATTAAAATTACAGAGGACGCTCCTGATGAAGAGGGCGTTATTGTATTCCACCTGAGCGTAGCTACGGATGATATGGGCAGAGTTATCGGAAAGCAGGGCAGGATTGCCAAGGCTATCCGTGTGATCATGCGTTCAGGCGCAGCTAAGACAAATCAGAAAATTGCGGTGGAAATTGACTAATAGAGTAATGCAGGCGGTTCCGGTGGGATTCGCCTGTTTCTATATACAGAAAATTCTCTGAACGGAGGCTAAGTATGAAAAAGGAATACCTGGAAATAGGCAAGATTGTCAATGTTCACGGTCTCAAGGGCGATGTAAAGGTCATGCCATGGTGCGACGAGCCCGGGCTCCTTTGCGAGTTCGACTCCCTGTATATTGATCGTGATAAAAATGAGATAAACATTGAGACTGCACGTGTTTTAAAGAATATGGTCATAATGCGGTTTGAAGGCTGCAATACAGTGGAGGCTGCTGAAAAGCTAAGAAATAAGGTGCTTTATATCCACAGAGATGATCTGGAGCTGGAGGAGGGCGTATATTTTATACAGGACCTTATAGGTCTTAAAGTGATTGATGCAGATACAGGCGCAGCGTATGGTACGCTGAAAGACGTTGCTCCCACAGGTGCAAATGACGTGTATGAAGTATATGACGAGGAAAAGAAGAAGTCCTATTGGATACCTGCAATACCTGATGTGGTAATTGAAACCGATGTGGACGGCGGCGTTATGAAGATCAGACCTCTGGAGGGACTGCTTGATGCGAATTGATATAGCAACATTATTTCCGGATATGTGCGAATCCGTTTTGTCGGAAAGCATAATAGGACGTGCAAGAAAAGCCGGATATATCGAGGTGAACTGCCATAATATAAGGGACTACACTCTTGATAAGCATAGACGTGTGGACGATGTGCCCTACGGTGGAGGGCGTGGCATGGTAATGCAGGCAGACCCCATATATCGCTGCTGGGAGGCAGTATGCGCTCAGACAGAGGAAAAGCCTCATACTATATATATGTCTCCAAAAGGAAAGACCCTCACGCAGCAGAGAGCGGTGGAGCTTTTAAAAATACCAAGATTATTTCTGCTTTGTGGTCACTATGAGGGTATTGATCAGCGGATATTAAATACAATAATAGACGAGGAGATATCTATAGGTGACTATGTGCTTACCGGCGGAGAGCTGCCGGCACTTGTCCTTACAGATGTCATTGCCCGTATGTGCGAGGGAGTTCTGCCGGAATCGGTGTGCTTTGAGGACGAGAGCCACTTCAGTGGGCTCCTTGAATATCCCCACTATACAAGACCCGAGATATGGCATGATATGGCAGTGCCATCAGTGCTTCTTTCGGGGCATCATAAGAATATAGCTGATTGGCGGTTTGCACAAAGCCTTGAGATAACTAAGGAGAAACGTCCCGACTTGTATGATGCCTATATTGACAAAATATAGCAATATAATTGTAAATAGTGGATAAAATGTGATGTTGAATTTATGCACTCTGACAAAGGAAATTAGCTGTGGTGATTATAAACAAACTTTTGAAACATAAAATCCTCAGCTTGTGTCAACTCGTAGAAATTTCCGGTAAAACACTCATTTATGGCAAAATACACGTTGACGAAGATAAAAAAAGTCTGTATAATATATATCAGAAAAGGAAAAAGCTTAGTTCATTGGGAAACATTTGTTTTCCTACAAATTTTAAGATAGGAGAGTATCGCTATGTATGTAAAAGATGTAGAAGTGAAGAACCAGGTTGGTCTTCATGCAAGACCTGCAACTTTCTTTATTCAGAAGGCAAACGAGTTCCGTTCATCTATCTGGATTGAAAAGGAAGAGCGCAGAGTAAACGCTAAGAGCCTGCTGGGTATCCTTTCACTGGGTATTGTAGGCGGCACAAAGATCCGCATCATTGCTGACGGTCAGGATGAGCAGGCAGCTGTAAATTCCCTGGTTGATCTTGTTGAAAGCGGCTTCAGTGATGAGAACAGATAAGTTCTTTAGCTAAATAAACAGCACCCTGCAGAGTCGACTTTGCAGGGCCGTTTTTTTATTAGCAAATTTGCATATAATTGATGTTAAATGCAAATGATTGAAGTGTACGGAGGTGTTTATATGAAAAGGGTGCTTTGCATCATGGCGGCAGTAGTTCTGATGAGTGCCGCAGGATGCAGCTCTGAATCTGAAGAAGAGAAAAAGTCTGAACTTGAAACCGTGGCTGCTAATACAAGCCAAGAAACGTATGATGAGGCGGCGTCCGGTACTGCCATAGAGTCCGGAACTGAGATGCAGTCTTCTGCTCCTGTAACAACTCAAAATACGACCGCTCAGACCCAGACTGATAATAATGAAAGTATTATTTCCACAGATACTGAAAATGTGATCCAGACAGATGGTGTGGAAGAAGATTTACAGTCAGTCGTTACCGATGACGCAGGAGAAAATGACAGCATCATATCTGAATCGAACGTCATGACTGATATTGAGTGGCTTGCGTTGGGACAGGAATATTATATGCAGGGCTGTGAGACGGCCTTCAGATATCTCTGCACGGGCAGTGAGTTCCCGTTCGATAGAGAAAATCTGGAGATCATAGACCGCACATATTTCCTGACGACCTGTGCGTCCTTCGATGAGGCAACAGCCGGATATTATGATTTATTCAGCAAGGTATATCACGCCAGTGACTTTGATGATATACTCCTTGAACAGGACGGCAGACTTTATGCGGTGCGGGGAGCACGGGGAATGGATATTACATATCTTTCTTCAGAGGTGGACAGTGTTGCATCTGTATCCGAGGAAGAGGTTTGCTTCAAAGTAATAGTACAGTATCAGGAGGAGGAAGTCACCACAGACTTTTCCCTTGTGCTTGACGATGACGGCGTGTGGAGGATAGGTGAGTTTACTCTTCCATACTGAGTCAGTTCATGCTGATGAAAGATGTGCATTGCCGGTACATATTCTCACAGAATATGCCGTAGCCTCTTGTGGGGTCATCTACAAAGACGTGGGTAACAGCACCCACCAGTTTTCCGTCCTGGATTATTGGTGAACCGCTCATACCTTGTACTATACCGCCGGTGGCGTCAAGGAGCTTTTGATCTGTAATGCGGATAATCATATTTTTTGTGCTGTCTGCTCCTGCCATATCAATTTTTTCAATTTCTGCAGTATAGGTCTGAGGCTCAGTACCGGATATGGTGCAGATTATTTCAGCCTTGCCGGTTTTCACTTCCTGCTTGAATGCCATGGGTATGGGTTCTGCCTCAGAGGGCGTGGAACTCAGGACTCCGAACACACCGCAGCGATTGTTGTATACAAGGTTTCCCAGTATATCCTCGCCCAGAAAAGTTCCCTCAAGCATACCGGGACTTCCGGCAGAGCCCTTTACAAGGCTGCTGATAGTGACAGGACAGGCGTTGCCCTGCCCTATGGGTATGCAAACGCCGGTATCGCCATCGCAGATAGGGTGTCCCAGACCGCCGAAGGTCATAGTTTCTGGTTCGTAAAAGGTGAGAGTGCCAATGCCGGCGATGCTGTCACGAACCCAGAGTCCGGCAGTATAGCAGCCCTCGTCCTGGGAAAAAACAGGTGTAAGCGATGTTTCCATGGATTTGTCGCTGCGTGTGAATTCTATTTCGATGGCGTCGCCGCCGGAGCTTTCAACAGCCTGTCTTAAGTCGGCACTTGACTCTATAGACATACCGTCTGCTCGGTGGATAATATCGCCGGCACGAATTCCAGCCTCCTCAGCAGGAGAGCAGCTTCCGTTCTGGGTTTCGGTCTCGCCCAGTTCTATGACCATAACTCCGTCCATTTGGAGTTTTATGCCAAATGGCTGTCCACCTGGAACGAGCATGGGGGTTTCTATTTCCTGCACCTCAGCATTTTTAATGGGGACAACTCCCAGCAGCCGGAGTGATGCAGTGCCGCCGTCGGATGACCCTGCTGAAAATACGGTGAGAGCGTCGCTTTCAGCTTTTGAGACAGTTATCGGAAGTGTTGTGTTGATAGAGAGTTTGCTGTCCTTGCTTATATAGTAGCTGTCGGGCAGCTTCCATGAGTAGTAACCGGCAGTGCCGTAAAGTGAGAGCATTACCGCAGCGGCGGCAAAAGCAGCTCTTCTAAGATGTTTGTACATAGCTGACCTTCTTTCTGTTCCGTAGTTTTTGTCGGTGTACTCATAATATGGACCCAGCGCAGCTTTTTATGAGCGAAAAAAGCAGGAAGACTGATTTCCTGAATTGTACGAAAGGAACATTTCTTATGAAAAAGAATACGCCAGAGAGCATATTGGAAAATAATGACAGTAATGAGATAAAAAAATCACGCCGCCAACGATCAATGGAAGAAAGCATGGCAAAGCTGCGTGCCCGTGACAAAAAGCTTAGTGCAGTTCGCATAGCGCTCAGGATAGCGCTTGCTGCAACAACGATATTTTATGTTTTTGTAAACGTAATGGTTGCGCTCGGACTTATAACTAGTGCAAAGGACGGAGAGAATTGGCCGTTATATTTTGCGGATTACGGCTATATACTGATAGCAGGAGCAGGACTTCTTGCAGTGGGAACTGTTTTATGTTTTCTGAAATTCAGCCGCATATCAATAATATTTTCAGCTGCAGGAACTGTTACAGTGATAGTTATAATGAATTATATTATGTCGTATGCAGACGATTCGGGATTTTACAGCACCATACGTGAAATGCCAGCCAGTGCAGTATATCAGCAGGCAATGCTGCCAACGGTCATAGTAACAGTATTACTGATCGCACTTTCTTTGATGCAGTATTTTTCAATGGAGCAGGTGCAGAAGCGCCGCCGCAGAAAACAGGAGGAGAGCTCCGACGCCCCCAGGATAATTTAGACAGCACCACAAAAGCTTTATGCGGTGTCACATTTAGTATATTTATTATATCTTGTGCATAAATATAGATTTTTGTGTTCTGACTTTTTTCATGTTAATGTGACATAAGTCACAGTTTTTTTCACGATAATTAAGTAATATTCGCCATAGCGGCAATAATGTTATGACACTTGACAGCTTACGACAAACCAAGTCATTGAGACTAAGGGTATGGTGTGTTAGAATAAGTATGCAGGTGAGGAGGAGGTTATATGAATCATAAGGTAAAGGTTTTGATTGGAGATGACAGCGTGGAATATGGTATAGCCTGTGCCAATTGTTTTCGTTCAAATGGCATATATACTGTAACACGCAAGAAGGATGGAAAGGTGGTGCTTGACTCTATAAAGAACGACCAGCCTGAAGTTGTCATCATGGACGCAGTAATGACTAACTATGATGCGGTGGAGGTAATGAGTAAGCTTAAAGCCGGCGGCGGAGCGTTGCCTAAGTTTATCATAACGTCTGCGTATGACAATGCATTTCTGGAACGACAGGTCGTGGAAGCAGGAGCATCGTATTTTGTACAGCGTCCGTTTGATAATGATATGATGCTAAGGCGTGCTCAGAAGCTGCTTAGCGGAGATCTTGCCGATGATATGGATCAGCCGCACGATCTGGAGGTAGTTGTAACTGAGATCATACATCAGCTTGGAGTACCGGCGCATATCAAGGGATATCACTATCTCAGAACGGCAATATTGATGTCTATCGACGACGCTGAACTGATGGAGAGTATTACAAAGCGTCTTTATCCGTCGGTGGCAAAGGAGTTCAGCACTACATCATCAAGGGTCGAGAGAGCTATCCGCCATGCCATAGAAATAGCATGGGACAGAGGCAATATAGATACATTGAATTCATTTTTCGGCTACACGGTAAATACTTGCAAGGGCAAGCCTACCAACTCTGAGTTTATCGCACTTATTACAGATAAGCTCCGACTTCAGTATAAGAACGGTACAAAAAGCTCCAGACGCCATGCATAAAAAGCTTGCAGGGCGAATAATTCTGTGGTATAATTATAGACAACACCGAACAAAGCATGCAAAGCGTGCAAAATACACAAGCTTTGTGCGGTGTGACCTATAAAATACTACAGATGAAAGGAGCTGTGTGATATGAGCTTTATAAGAAAGAATATCGAAAACCTGGAGGTAGATCCATTTAAGCAGATCGGAAAGGACTGGTTCCTTATAACAGCCGGTACTGGCGAGCACTGGAATACTATGACTGCCTCGTGGGGATTTATGGGCGTAATGTGGGGAGCACCATCGTTTATATGTGCAGTCCGCACCAATCGTCATACGTTTTCATTTATTGAGAAAAGTGAGGTTTACAGCATCTGCTTCTTTGATGAGAAGTACAGAAGCGCACTGCAATTCTGCGGAACAAGGTCTGGCAGAGACTGCGACAAGGCAAAGGAAACAGGACTTACACCTGCCGTTATAGACGGAGTCCCTGTCTTTGCTGAGGCAAGCCGTGTGTTCATCTGCAAAAAACGTTACTCCGAGATGATGAAGCAGGAAGCTTTTACAACTCCCGAAACCTACGAAAAGTGGTACGGCACCGACCCGCTCCACAAGCAGTATATCGGTGAGATTGTTGCTGTATACGAAAATGAATAATACCATTAAAGCCGCTTGGGAGAATGATCTTCCCGAGCGGTCTTTTATATTATAGCCCTTCGTATATGAGAAATTTGCTGAAACAAACACAGCACAAAACAGAAACTTAAGACAGCTTTTGTATAAATGCAATTTTTATACAGGAAAAACAGGAACTTTATGCAAAAAAACTGCATAAATTGCATATTATGCCGTAAAATAAAAAAATTTACGTATATTTATGCAAAACCCTTGACATTTCAAAAAAAGAGTGTATAATAGGATACAAGAGTAAAAAATGCTGCGAAAAGCGGCGATACTATAATAAAATCATAAGGAGAAATCATTATGGCAAAGGAAATCAAAAAGGTTATACTGGCATATTCCGGCGGTCTGGATACATCCATCATCATTCCGTGGCTGAAGGAAAACTACAACAACTGTGAGGTCATCGCTGTATCTGCTGACGTAGGTCAGGGTACAGAGCTTGACGGTCTGGAGGAAAAGGCTATCAAGACAGGCGCATCAAAGCTCCTGGTACTGGATCTGAAGAAGGAATTCGTTGAGGACTATGTATTCCCGACAGTACAGGCCGGCGCAGTTTACGAAAACCGCTACCTGCTGGGTACATCTTTCGCACGTCCTATCATCGGCAAGAAGCTGGCTGAGATCGCACTTGCTGAAAACGCTGACGCTATCTGCCACGGCGCAACAGGTAAGGGCAACGACCAGGTTCGCTTTGAGCTGGCTATAAAGGCATATGCTCCTGATATGAAGATAATCGCTCCATGGAGAGAATGGGATATCAAGAGCCGTGACGAGGAGATAGACTACGCTGAGGCTCACAACATTCCGCTGAAGATCAGCCGTGAGACAAACTACTCCAAGGATAAGAACCTGTGGCATCTGTCACATGAGGGTCTGGATCTCGAGGATCCGGCAAATGAGCCTAAATATGAGAAGGAAGGCTTCCTTGAAATGGGCGTATCTCCCATGCAGGCTCCTGATAAGCCCACATATGTAACCATCCACTTTGAAAAGGGTATCCCTACAGCTATCGACGGCGAGGAGATGGATGGCGTTGCTATCGTCGAAAAGCTTAACAAGCTGGGCGGTGAGAACGGTATTGGTCTTACAGATCTGGTAGAAAATCGTCTGGTGGGTATGAAGTCAAGAGGCGTATACGAAACACCCGGCGGTACTATCCTCTATCATGCACACGATGTTCTTGAAACAATTACTCTCGATAAGGAAACTGCAAGAATGAAGCAGTACATCGGCATCAAGTTTGCTGATATCGTATATAACGGTCAGTGGTATACTCCTCTGAGAGAGGCTTTGACAGCATTCGTGAACGAAACTCAGAAGACAGTTACAGGCGATGTTAAGCTGAAGCTGTATAAGGGCAATATTATCAATGCAGGCGTTACATCTCCATACACACTGTATGATGAAGAGGTTGCAACCTTCGATGCTGAGGACGTTTACAATCAGAAAGACGCTGAAGGCTTTATCAATCTGTTCGGTCTGCCGATTTGGGTAAAGGCAAAGCTCGACCAGAATCGTGGCAACTAATTGTACTAATTAAAACAGAAGAAGGCGGCTCTCAGCCGCCTTTTTTCGATTGAAAGGCAGGGTAAATCAGAAATGGCACTTTGGGCAGGAAGATTTTCCAAGGAAATTGATGAAACAGTAAATGCTTTTAATTCATCTATTGCATTTGATGCGAGAATGTATAAGCACGATATACAGGGCAGTATTGCCCACGCAACAATGCTTGGCAAGTGCGGCATTATCTCACTGGAGGACAGCCAGATTATTATTAAGGGTCTGGGCGAGATACTGGAGGATATCGAATCCGGTAAGCTGGAGTTCGATCCCACTGCTGAGGATATCCATATGTTCGTTGAAGCTGAGCTTACAAAGAGATACGGCGATGTGGGCAAGAGGCTCCACACCTCACGTTCGAGAAACGATCAGGTGGCGCTCGACCTTAGACTCTATCTCCGTGATGAGATAGCAGAGATAAGGGAAATGGTTCGCAAGCTCTGCAAGGTGTTGGTGGAGCTTGCTGAGAAGAATACCGAAACAGTAATGCCCGGCTATACACACCTCCAGAGAGCACAGCCGATAACATTTGCACATCACCTTATGGCGTATGTTCAGATGTTCATACGTGACATCGGCAGACTTGACGACACTGCAAAGCGTATGAATGTGTGTCCTCTTGGAAGCGGTGCACTTGCAGGGACGACATATCACATCGACCGTGAAATGACTGCCGAGCTGCTGGGATTCGATTCACCCATGCCCAACAGTCTCGATGGCGTATCCGACAGGGATTACTGCATAGAGCTTGCAAACACGCTTTCTATTATAATGATGCACCTTTCAAGATTCTCGGAGGAGGTTATCCTCTGGTGCTCATGGGAGTTTAAGTTCATAGAGCTGGACGATGCATATGCAACAGGTTCATCTATAATGCCGCAGAAGAAGAACCCGGATATCACCGAGCTTATTCGAGGCAAGACCGCAAGAGTTTACGGTGACCTGAATACGCTCCTCACCATGATGAAGGGTCTGCCCCTTGCATACAACAAGGATATGCAGGAGGATAAGGAAGCTATATTCGACGCAGTAGATACAGTAAAGCTCTGTGTGAAGACGTTCACGCCAATGATGGAGACTCTCACTGTAAACAAGGAGAATATGCGTGCAGCTGCCGCAAAGGGCTTTATAAATGCAACAGACTGTGCCGACTATCTGGTAAAGAAGGGTATGCCCTTCCGTGACGCATACAAAATATCAGGTACACTTGTTGCGGAGTGCATTTCAAAGGGTCTTACTCTTGAGACTCTGCCCATAGAGGAATACAGGAAGATGACCGACCTTTTTACTGAGGATGTATATGAGGCTATCAGCCTTGAGACCTGTGTAAAAGGCAGACTGTCGCAGGGCGGTCCTTCACCCGATGCAGTCGCTGTACAGATAGCACTTGCTAAGGAAAAGCTGGAGGCTTAAAGCCAATGCTTAAACGACAGTTTAAATTTATAATAGCACTCTGTCTTATAGCAGTATTAGTTTGGATACTGGGAGAGGTGCTCATAGCACTGGTATTTGACTGGAGTGGGACAGTATCGTGGATATGGGCAGGACTTATGTTGGTGGGCACGTGTGTGTTCAGTGTATGGAAGTGCCCAAGGGAATAAAAATAATATATCCCAAGGAAGGGAGCATAGAAATGTCAGTAAATGTTTTTATAGATGGTCAGGAGGGAACTACCGGACTTCGTATTTCAGAGCGTTTTGCCGGCAGAGATGATATAAATCTGCTGCATATAGACCCCTCGCTTCGCAAGGATGCAAACGAGAGAAAGAAGCTTATTCAGGCAAGCGACTATGCTATTCTGTGTTTGCCTGACACAGCCGCACGAGAGGCAGTAGCTCTTGCAGAGGACGCACCTGTCCGCATAATAGATGCCTCCACTGCTCACAGGACGAATCCGCAGTGGGCATACGGTTTTCCGGAGCTTTCGGCAGCTCACCGTGAGAAAATAAGGACTTCAAACAGAGTTGCAGTTCCCGGCTGTTATGCAAGCGGTTTTAATGCGCTTGCATATCCAATGGTTGCAAGCGGACTTATACCGGCAGATTATCCTGTTCAGTGCTTTGCGGTATCAGGCTACAGCGGCGGCGGCAAGAAGATGATAGCTGAGGTAGAAGCTCCCGACAGTGTGCCGGAAGTGCATTCTCCCAGATTTTACGGCCTTGCAAATAACCACAAGCATCTGCCGGAGATGCAGGCAATATCAGGACTTTCCCGCAAGCCCATGTTTACTCCAATAGTTGACGATTATTACAACGGTATGGTAGTAAGTATTCCCATTCAGTCGGAAATTGCAGGAAAGAGTATATCTCCAAAGGATGTACATGCAATGTTTGCTGAGCACTATGCAGGCTGCAATTTTGTAAAGGTAATGCCGCTGTTGGATGAGACAGAACTTACTGCACTGAAAATAAGCTCAAACGCTCTTCGTGATACAAATATGATGGAGATATTCGTGTGCGGCAGCGAGGATAGGGTTCTGCTGTGTTCAAGGCTTGATAATCTGGGCAAGGGAGCATCCGGCGCAGCAGTACAGTGTCTGAACATAATGATGGGAGCAGATGAGACTACAGGACTTCTTTGATCAGGGAGGAGCTTTGAAATGAAAGATATAAAGAAAATCATATATGATGGATATGAATATATAGATGGAGGCGTATGTGCTGCAAAGGGGTTCTGTGCAAACGGACTTTACAGCGGTATAAAGGAGAATCCATCAAAGAAGTTTGATCTTTGTCTGGTGGTATCCGATGAGCTTTGCAATGCGGCAGCAGTATTCACCCAGAATAAGGTACAGGCTGCACCAGTAACAGTATCAAAGGCTCACCTTGCGGCAACGGGCGGCAAGGCAAAGGCATTTATTCTAAACTCAAAGAATGCAAACGCCTGTAATACGGACGGTATAGAAAAGTCCGAGAAGATGTGTGAACTGGCAGCACAAAGACTTTGCGTACCGGCAGAGCAGATACTCATTGCACAAACAGGCGTTATCGGACAGACAATGCCTATTGAGCCTATTGAGGATAATATAGATTCACTGGTATACGGACTTTCCTACGACGGAAATGAAAAGGCAGCCATTGCAATTATGACTACCGATACGGTAAAGAAGGAGGTTGCCGTTGAATTTACTCTTGATGGCAAAATCTGCCGTGTAGGCGGCATGGGCAAGGGCAGCGGTATGATATGTCCAAATATGGCGACTACTCTTAATGTTATCACGACTGACTGTGCAGTATCTTCCCAGATGCTGAAAAAAGCGCTCAGCGATGTTGTAAAGGTTACATATAACTGTCTTTATATCGACGGTGATCAGTCCACAAACGACACCTGTGCAGTTATGGCAAATGGACTTGCAGGAAACACGATTATCGACAGTGAAAACGAGGATTATAAGATTTTCAAACAGGCGCTCTACATCGTAATGTCCAACATCACAAAGATGCTTGCAAAGGACGGTGAGGGTGCAACAAAGCTGCTGGAGTGCAATGTGAGCGGCGCTAAAACTGAAAAGGACGCTCTTGCTGTTGCAAAAAGCGTCATTGCCTCCGATCTGTTCAAGTGCGCAATGTTCGGCGAGGATGCCAATGTAGGACGTATTGCCTGCGCTATCGGCTATGCAGATGCAGAATTTGATATCACAAAGTTTTGTGTAGAGCTTTCATCCTCAAAGGGATGTATTGAGTTTTTCAGAGAAGGAGCTATCGTGCCTTTCTCCGAGGAGAAGGCTGCAGTTATGCTCAGTGATGACGAGATAAAGATAAATATAACTCTTGCTGACGGCGACGCTGAGGCTACAGCATGGGGATGCGATCTTACATATGACTATGTAAAGATAAACGGTGACTACCGCACCTGAGGAGAGACGAAAAATGGGAGAGATAACTAATAATATAAGGGCGCAGGTACTTGTTGACGCCTTGCCTTATATACAGAAGTACAACAATAAAATAGTCGTTGTAAAATACGGCGGAAATGCCATGACTGATGAAACGCTGAAACAGGCAGTCATGAACGATATCGTGTTGCTGTCGTTAGTAGGTGTAAAGGTAGTGCTTGTACACGGCGGCGGTCCTGAGATAAACGATATGCTGAACAGACTCAATATCGAAAGTAAGTTTATCGGCGGACTCCGCTACACCGACGCTGAAACAGTGGAAGTAGTAAAGATGGTACTTGCCGGCAAGGTAAACAAAGAGCTTGTAAATCTGCTTGGCAGAAGTCATGGTCAGGCGCTGGGACTTTGCGGTACCGACGGCGGAATGCTCATAGCTGAGCGCAAGGAGGGACCAAATGGCGAGGATCTGGGCTTTGTAGGCGATATAGTAAAGGTAAACGAAAAGCCTATTGTAGATGCACTCAACTGCGGTTATATACCCGTAATCGCAACAGTTGCAACCGACGAATACGGTCAGACCTATAATATAAACGCCGATACAGCAGCTGCAAGGATCGCTGCCCAGCTTCGTGCAGAAAATCTCATTCTTATGACAGATATTGCCGGATTGCTCAGGGACAAAGACGATCCGTCCACACTCATACCATTCGTACACGTGAGCGAGGTGCCTTTCTTCAAGAGAAAGGGCGTTATCTCCGGAGGTATGATACCAAAAATCGACTGCTGCGTGGAGGCCGTGCGCCGAGGTGTTAAGAAAACAGCTATAATCGATGGCAGAGTGCCTCATTCTATTCTAATTGAAACACTTTCAAATGAGGGAATTGGCACACAGTTTCGCTGAGGAGGTAATGGGGAATAAATGGCAAAACATTTTTGTCCCAGTTGCGGAAAGCGGTTTGACTATGAGCAGCACAGTTGGATATGCCCAAAGTGCGGTACGGTAGTCACCGGCACAATGGAAAGCGAGCAGATAAAGCGTGAGCTTGGCGAAAGCTATCGTCCGAAAGAAAAGCATAAGCCGGCACCCACTGTAAACGACTACGACAAAAAGCACGGAACCAGAAAATATAAGAACAGAACTTTGAAATATACGCTGATAGCAGTTACTGTGGTATTGGTTATAATGCTAATTGTTGGTATTGGAATTTTTGCGTATGTGGTAAACGAAAGAGAAAAGGATATGATATTGCCTGAAGCCTCTGAATTTGAGACTGTATATTATCTTGATGAGGACGATGAGAACTCTCAGGAGGAGTCTGTTTACTATGATGATATAGAGGTTTCGGAGGCTCTCATAGGCGAGGGTATAGCTATGGATGGCTATACGCTGACTATAAATGATGTGTTTGTTCCCGAATGGGAAGAACTGCCAAAGATAGACGGCTGGAAATATATTGCCGTTTCCTATGAGAGAGCTGCTGAGGATGGTTATATCAGCTTTGGATTTTCCGGCAAGAAAGCAAGCTTGTTTTTGCAGGACGTGACTGAAGATGTAGTTGTGCATTCGCTTTATGAAAGCGATCTTATAGTACATGATGATAATAACGACACGGATCTTTATGCGGAGTATGGCATGGTGTCGGATATTTATTTTGAATCGGGAACGGTTCTTTTTCTGGTAAAGGAGACGTCAGCGGACTATAAGCTCCTTATAAACGAGGGCAGCAGCGACAGCATTCTTGAATACGACATGGAAGTTGAGTGGATAATCGAAGTGCCTTTTGCCTTAAACGGACAGGAGGTGAGCTCTCAGCCATGAATCTGGAGAATAATGATAAGAAACGGCAAAAAAGGAACAAGCTCATTCCTATAATAGTGATTGCAGCAATTGCGGGAACTTTTTCGTCGGTGAAGGACGCTGTTCAGGAGAAAGAGAATAGTCAAAGTGCGGCAGATATTGAAAAGATAAATAGCTTTGTGGAGGATTTTAAGAAAGACGTTGATAATCAGGCTGAAAAAGTACAATTCGCCCTCAGGATAAACAAAGCTGTATTAGACAGAGACGCAGGCGTTATAAGTATTGTGGCTGAAAACGTTAGCAATGTGAATTGCGACCGATTCTGTACCATAGAGCTTTTGGACAGTGCAGTCAGCCAGGATTATATTTGTATGTTCACGCCCAAGAGCTATTATGAGGGGGTATCGGAGCAAGTAAATGGATATCTTGATTACCGTACAGTAGTTCCGCCTCAACAGGAAACGGTTATAAAATATCAAGTGGAAGAATATTACATGGATAATATTGACAGGGCTATTTCAGAATCAGGAGGCATTTGGGTAGCTTTCATCGATGACGCAGAGAGAAATAGCGTTTGTCTGCTTGAAACAGAATGACGAAGGAGTGATAATAAATGACAACACAGGAAAAACTGAGCAGTTCAGTTATGGGAACATACGGACGTTTCCCTGTAGTGCTTGAGCAGGGCAAGGATGGCGTATGTACCGATGAAAACGGCAAAAGCTACATAGATTTTGGCAGCGGCATAGGAACGTCTTCACTTGGATATTGCAACGAGACATGGACAGAGGCAGTCTGCAATCAGGCAAGAACTCTCCAGCACACATCCAATCTGTACTACACAAAGGTACAGGCAGACTGTGCCGAGGCAATCTGTAAAGCTACGGGCTACAGCAAGCTTTTCTACTGCAACAGCGGCGCAGAGTCGAACGAATGCGCAATAAAGCTTGCAAGAAAATACAGCTTCGACAAATACGGCAAAGGACGCCACAACATAGTAACGCTGGTAAACTCATTCCACGGCAGAACTATGTGCACACTCTCAGCCACAGGACAGGAAGTGTTTCACAACTATTTCTTCCCGTTTATGGAGGGTTTTCGCTATGCAGAGGCAAATAATACAGATGATCTGAGATCAAAGATAGACGATACAGTATGTGCCGTTATGATAGAGTATGTTCAGGGCGAGGGCGGAGTAAATGCGCTAAAGCAGGAATTTGTAGACGCAGTATACGACATCTGCGGCAAGCGTGATATTCTTGTTATCGCCGACGAGGTACAGACGGGTATTGGCAGAACGGGCACTCTCCTTGCAGGCGAGCAGTTCGGGCATAAGGCTGACATTACAACACTTGCAAAGGGCATTGCAGGCGGACTTCCGATGGGAGCTTGTCTTGCAAATGAGAAGTGTGCCAACGTGCTGGATAAGGGTTCACACGGCTCAACATTTGGGGGGAATCCGGTGTGCTGTGCGGCAGCAAAGGCTGTTATTGAGACGGTCACAGCCGACGGTTTTCTCAGTGAAGTTCGTGCAAAGGCTGAGTATATGCGCAAAAAGCTTGCTGAGATAAAGGGTGTAAAGTCAGTAAGCGGTCTGGGACTTATGATAGGCATAGAGCTTGAAGAAAGTACGGCTTTTGAAACGGCAAACAAGGCACTTGAAAAGGGACTGCTTATCCTTACGGCAAAGAATAAGGTGAGACTTCTGCCGCCGCTCAATATTACATATGATGATATAGACAAGGGAATTGAAATACTCAGGTCTGTTATAGAGGGCAAGGAGAACTAACGGTGTTTTGCGACAATTGCGGAAACGTGGTTGCAGATACAGCAGTCGTTTGTGACCGATGCGGTAAGCCTTTAAAAAAGTCATATAATACTAATGCACATATAATTCCTGCTGAGGAACTAAGGAATCAGCCGGTTTATGAGTATGTGCCGGTGCAGGAGCAGGTGAAGGCTGAGGAGACATATAGCCAGTGCATGGATTCCAATATCAAGCTTAAAACAAACTATGCCTGGTGGAAACTGCTTTTTCTGTCAATTGTTACGTTGTTTATATATCCAGCGATAATGTGTGAGCAGAGGGCGCAGGACCTTAACATAGCAGCCAGCCGATATGACGGGAAACGGACGAAAAGTCCGTTGCTCAAGGCGTTTCTGATGCCGTTTACGCTGGGGATATATCACTTTGTATACGAGCATAAATATGCCAGTCGCCTTGGAACAGAGCTTAATCGTCGTGGGATAAAATACAACCTTTGCCCGGGACATTACTGGCTGCTTTGTGTACTTTTAGGGTTTACGGTAGTATGTCCCATAATCTACAGCCACAAGCTCTGCAAGGCGACCAATCATATAAACAAGCATTTCAACGAACATGGAGTTTAAAAAATCAAAAAGGAGAATATCAGAATGAAACACTTACTCAAAATGTTGGATATGAGCACAGAAGAAATAATTGAGATACTTGATCTTGCGGATCAGCTCAAATATGAGCTTAAACATGGAATTCCGCATCCGCATCTTCAAGGCAAGACGCTGGGCATGATATTCCAGAAGGCGTCCACACGCACAAGGGTATCCTTTGAAACAGGAATGTACCAGCTGGGCGGACATCCACTGTTCCTGTCTGCAAATGATATGCAGATAGGCAGAGGGGAGCCTGTGCAGGATACAGCACGTGTGCTTTCACGGTATCTCGACGGCATAATGATACGCACATTTGAGCAGAAAGAGGTAGAGGATCTTGCGAAATACGGCAGTATTCCGATAATCAACGGACTTACTGACTTCTGTCATCCCTGTCAGATACTTGCGGATCTTATGACTATCCGTGAGTTCAAAAGCACCTTTGACGGACTGAAGGTGTGCTATATCGGCGACGGTAATAATATGGCAAATTCACTTATTGTAGGCTGTCTGAAGGTGGGAATGTCATTCAGCATAGCGTGTCCCGACGACTACCAGCCCGATCAGCAGGTGCTTGACTTTGCAAAGGAATACGGCGACAAGTTCCAGATGGTAAACGATCCCAAGGAAGCTGCAAAGACTGCAGATGTAGTTATAACTGACGTATGGGCGTCCATGGGTCAGGAGGGCGAAGCTGAAAAGCGCAGAGAGACTTTCAAGGGCTATCAGATAAATGATGAGATAATGGCTCTTGCAAATAAGGATGCAATGGTGCTCCACTGTCTGCCGGCGCACCGTGAGGAGGAGATAACCGAAAAGGTATTCGAGTCTCACGCAAACGAGATATTCGAGGAGGCAGAAAACCGTCTCCACGCACAAAAGGCAGTTATGGTAAAACTTATGGCGTAAGCTTTTATAAACCGGTCTTGATATGAGACCGGTTTATTTTTTCGTCCATATGATACCAACCTTAGCCGAATATATTAACATTTCATAAATTGTAAAAATTAGATGTGTTTAGGTTTTACACGGATTTTATTTTGATAAGATAGCCGGCTTTACATTATCATGGTAGAATATAATCGTAGTGAAAAGCAAAAAATAAAAACAAAAAAAGGAGTTAATCACTATGAAAAAAATTATAGGCGTACTTGCAGCGGCGACACTTATGGTATCCGCATTTACAGGCTGTTCATCAGGCTCAGGCACAGTTGCCACAGACGGTTCCACATCAATGGAGGAGGTAATCGGAGCACTTGGAGAGGCGTTTTCTGAGACGAACGACGGCATCACCTTTACCTACAACCCATCAGGTTCAAGCAGCGGCATATCCGCAGTTGCAGAGGGCAGATGCGATATAGGACTTTCAAGCCGTGATCTGAAAGACGAGGAAAAGGAATCAGGACTGCAGGAAACAGTTCTTGCATACGACGGCATAGCAGTTATAGTAAACCCTGAGAATCCGGTATCCGATCTGGATCTGGAGACTATCGCAAAGATATACACCGGCGAGATAACAAACTGGAGCGAGGTTGGCGGCAACGACGCTGAGATAGTTCTCATCGGACGTGAGGCAGGAAGCGGTACACGTGATGGCTTTGAGAGTATCACAGAAACTGAGGATATTTGTCAATACCGTCAGGAGCTTACATCTACAGGTGACGTTATCACAACAGTAGCAAGCAATCCCGATGCTATCGGTTATGCTTCGGTAGCCTCCATCAAGGACAGTGTAAAGGCACTTACCGTAGGCGGAGTTGAGGCTACTGAGGAGAGCATAAAGAACGGCAGCTACGTTATCCAGAGACCTTTTATCATGGTAACAAGGACTGATACAGAGCTTTCTGAAGCAGCACAGAAGTTTTATGATTATGCGATTTCCGAGGATGCAAAAGAGATCATAACATCCGCAGGCGTTGTACCTGCCAACTAAGGAATAAATCAGACAGCGACGGCGTACACAGTACAGCCGCCGCTTGTGTGCTATGGTGACGAATATGAATAGTAAATTATTTGAGAGGATAGTCCATGGTATCTTCCTGATACTCGGACTTATAACAGTAGCGTCAGTGCTTGTAATTACAATCTATCTGATAGTTTCAGGTATACCAGCCATTGCGGAGATAGGAATTGCAGATTTCCTTTTTGGAACAGAGTGGAAGTCTACAGCGGAAGAACCTAAATACGGCATACTGCCATTTATTCTTACGAGTGTATATGGTACAGCTGGGGCAATACTTATTGGTACGCCTATTGGATTTTTCACAGCAGTATATCTTGCAAAGCTTGCACATCCGAAGGTTAAGAGGGTTATATCCTCAGTGGTAAGTCTTCTTGCAGGAATTCCATCGGTTGTTTACGGTCTTGTGGGTATGCTGGTGCTTGTGCCTGCAATACGAGATATATTCAACGTTCCGGACGGAGCAAGCCTTTTGGCTGCAATTATCGTCCTTGCGGTAATGGTGCTTCCGTCTATTATCAAGGTATCCCTTACATCCCTTGAGGCAGTCCCCAAGGAGTATGAGGAGGCGTCCCTTGCCCTTGGAGCAACACCTATCGAGACCTACTTCAAGGTATCCGTACCGGCAGCAAAGAGTGGTATTGCAGCAGCAGTAGTTCTGGGTGTAGGACGTGCCATTGGCGAGGCAATGGCAGTTATGATGGTAGCAGGAAATGCGGCAAATATGCCCGGATTGTTCGAGAGCGTAAAGTTTCTTACAACGGCTGTGGCGAGTGAAATGTCCTATTCATCGGGACTCCAGAGACAGGCACTGTTCTCGATTGCGCTGGTGCTGTTCCTGTTTATCATGCTTATAAATGCAGCGCTGAATTTCTTCCTCAAGAGGGAAAAGGAGGATTAACGTGGACAATAAACTTTCAACCAGACGAAAGGGATATATTGTGCTTATGAAAGCACTTATGTATCTCTCAGTTGGACTCACCTGTGCGCTTGTAGTTTTCCTGATAGTCTATGTAATGTACAAGGGTATCCCGAACATTACATGGGAGCTTATTTCCGAAGAACCCAGCTATAGAAAGGGTACGATAGGCATTCTGCCGGATATTCTCAATACTCTTTATATCATACTCGCAACTCTCGTTATAGTGCTGCCGTTGGGAACGGGTGCAGCGGTATATCTTAATGAATATGCAAAGAACAAGAAGCTTGTTGCAGTGATCGAATACGCAGCCGAGGCGCTTTCTGGTATTCCGTCGATTATATACGGTCTTGTGGGAATGCTGTTTTTCTGCCAGTTTATGGGAATGAAGACCTCGCTTATGGCCGGAGCAATGACTCTTGTTATAATGAATCTGCCTACAGTTATGAGAACCACACAGGAAAGCCTGAAAACTGTACCTCAGAGCTACCGGGAGGGAGCTTTCGGACTGGGAGCTGGCAAGTGGCGAGTTATCAGAACGGTTGTACTTCCCGAGTGTATAGACGGCGTTGTAACCGGATGTATTCTGTCGGTGGGACGCATCTTAGGTGAATCAGCAGCTCTGCTCTTTACAGCGGGCTTTGCCCATGCCCTTAACGGCATATTCGAGGGACTTACAAGTTCCGGAGCAACACTAACAGTTGCCCTTTATGTGTACGCAAAAGAACGTGGTGAATTTGGCGTAGCCTTTGCCATAGCGGCAATACTTATGGTGCTTACGCTTATCATCAATCTCACAGCAGAACTTGTGGGAAATTACTTTAAAAAGAGGAAGAACAGATGAGTATTATTTCAGTTAAGGATATGAACCTGTGGTACACAAATACTCAGGCGCTTAAAAATGTAAATATTGAGATAGAGGAAAACAGCATCACTGCCTTTATCGGACCCTCTGGATGTGGAAAATCAACGTTTCTTAAGTCTCTCAACCGTATGAACGACCTTATACAGGGTGTAAAGATAACAGGTGATATAAAATATAACGGCAATGAGATATATGACAAGAATGTTGACGTAAATGAGCTTCGCCGTGAGATAGGCATGGTGTTCCAGAAACCAAATCCATTTCCCATGAGCATATATGATAATGTTGCATATGGTCCCCGTACTCACGGCATAAGAAACAGAGTGCAGCTTGATGAGATAGTAGAGGAATCCCTGAAAGGTGCAGCTATATGGGACGAGGTAAAGGACAGGCTGAAAAAATCAGCTCTCGGACTTTCGGGCGGACAGCAGCAGAGACTCTGTATAGCACGGGCGCTGGCAGTAAAGCCTAAGGTTCTGCTTATGGATGAGCCTACATCAGCACTTGACCCTATTTCAACATCTCGAATAGAAGATCTTGCAATTGAACTCAAAAAGAGTTATACTATAGTTATGGTTACGCATAATATGCAGCAGGCAGTACGTATCTCTGACAATACAGCATTCTTCCTTCTGGGTGAGCTGGTGGAGTATGGCAATACTGAGAAGCTGTTTTCTATGCCAAAGGATAAGAGGACTGAGGACTACATTACAGGGAGGTTTGGTTGATGAGAAATCACTTCGACGAGCAGCTTGCGCTGCTTAACAAGAGACTTACCGAGATGGGTGCTATGTGCGAAAATATCATTGCAATGTCGGCAAAGGCTTTGCTTGAGGGAGACAGTAAGATAGCATCAAAGGCAGTATCGTTCGGCGGAAATATCGACCGTATGGAGCGAGAGATAGAATCTATCTGTCTGAAGCTGCTCTTGCAGCAGCAGCCAGTTGCAAGAGATCTTCGTCAGATATCAGCTGCACTTAAAATGATAACCGACATGGAGCGTATAGGCGATCAGGCTGAGGATATTGCGGAGATAATCCCGTTTCTTGGCGGCAGAACAGGTGAGGAGTGTAAGTCGATACGCAAAATGGCAGAGGCTACAATAAAGATGGTTACCGACAGTGTGGAGGCATATATTCGACAGGATATAACTCTTGCAAAGAATGTTGAGGAGTATGATGACGTGGTGGACAACTGCTTTACAGAGATAAAAAGCAGTCTTATCCGCATGATATCCCAGAATCCCGACGACAGCGGCTATGCCCTTGATATGCTCATGATAGCAAAGTACTTTGAGAGAATAGGAGATCATGCTACGAATATAGCTGAGTGGGTGGAATTTTCAGTTACAGGACAGCATGAGGGTAAAGCATTATGATATGGTGCGTTGATGACGATAACGCAATTCGTGATATAGAGGTCTACACGCTTGAAAGTATGGGCTTTAAGGCAAGAGGATTTTCCGACGGAGTAACTATGCTCAAAGCTCTGGAAACCGAAAAGCCCCAGCTTATAATTCTTGATATAATGCTGCCCGAAAAGGACGGTACCGAGATTCTGCGAACAATAAAGAAAAACTCAGAGTGGCGCAGTATACCGGTGATAATGGCTACCGCCAAGGGTACAGAGATGGATAAGATACAGAATCTTGATCTTGGAGCAGATGATTATCTTGTAAAGCCATTTGGCGTAATGGAGATGGTATCAAGAGTAAAGGCTGTGCTAAGGCGGTGCAGAGGTCCGGAGGATAATGATGTCCTTGCAGTGGGAAAGATAATAATGTGTGTAAGCCGCCACAATGTTTCCGTGGACGGTGAAAAGATCACACTCACACTCAAGGAGTTTGAGATGCTGAGGCTGTTTCTTGAAAATCCCGAAAAGGTATATACTCGTGAAGAACTTTTGTCTATAATCTGGAAGTCGGACTATATGGGCGAGACGAGAACTGTTGATGTCCACATAAGAACTCTCAGGCAGAAGCTTAAAGAATGCGGCTCAATGATAAAGACTGTAATAGGCGTTGGCTATAGGCTGGAGGCTGAAAATTGACCAGGAAGATATTCCTTTCCATATCGGCAGTGACGACATTTATATTGCTTTTTGGCTTTGTGATAATAACTGTGGTTCTTTATCAGAATTTCTCCGACGTGCAGAAAAAGCAGCTTGAGGAAGAGCTTAACCTTGCAGTATACGGAGTGGAGCTTGGCGGAGAGGAATATCTGGAGAAGCTTGATAATTCAGACTGTCGGCTGACATGGATAGCTGAGGACGGCACGGTGCTCATGGATACCTATGCCGACGAAAGTGAAATGGAAAACCATATTGACCGTGAGGAGGTGCAGGAGGCGTTTGCTGCCGGCAGCGGTAAAAGCTCACGCCATTCCGATACCCTTACGGAGCAGACTATTTACAGTGCAAGACTGCTGTCCGACGGAACGGTGCTTAGAGCGTCGTTCAGCGGTTATACGATATGGGCGTGGCTTGCGGCTCTTATAGTGCCGTTTATTGCAGTATTTGCCATAGCGGTTATTATCTCCACATATCTTGCAAGGAGTATTGCAAGGCGTATCGTAAGACCGATAAATGAACTGGATATAGATGATCCGATGTGCAGCGTTGTTTACGATGAGCTGTCGCCGCTGCTTACAAGGATAAACAGGCAGCATAAGGAGATAGAGAGCCACATTGCTGAGATAGAAGCTAAAACAAATGAGTTTGAGCAGATAATATCCGCCATGAGCGAGGGCCTTGTGCTTATCAACGTGCATGGCGATATACTGAGTATAAACTCAGCAGCCCGGCAGATTTTTGGAGCTGCTGGTGATTGTGTAGGCGAAAATTTCCTGAAACTGAAACATGATCTGAAGTTTACGAGGTCGGTGGAAAAATCTCTTTCCGGAAAGAATTCATGTTTCGACATGGAGAAAAACGGCAGGATATACCGGCTGAACATCAATACTATAAAAAATGGTGCGGAGATTCTGGGTGCAGTTGTCCTGGCGTTTGACGTAACTGAGCAGGCAAATGCTGAAAAGACAAGGCGGGAATTTACTGCCAATGTATCACATGAGCTAAAAACTCCGCTGCAAACTATCATGGGCAGCGCAGAGCTTATGGAGAGCGGACTTGTAAAGCCGGAGGATACGAGCAGATTTATCGGTCATATAAAAAATGAAGCAGCAAGACTTGTGAATCTTGTGAACGATATAATACATCTTTCCCAGCTTGACGAGAGCAGCAATCCGGCAAAAGAGACGGTTGATCTGTATACGGCAGCAAATGAAACTGTGTCACTTCTGCGGTCGTCAGCTGATAAGCGTGGTATAAGCATATCAGTTGAGGGCGAAAAGACCGAGATTCAAGGCGTGAGGGCGTATCTCCACGAGATAATATACAATCTCTGTGACAATGCGATACGCTACAACAAGGATTCGGGCAGTATAACTATAAAGGTCGGAAGTGAAAACGGCAGAGCGTTCATAATTGTTTCCGATACGGGAATAGGCATTCCGCAGGAGCACCAGAGTCGAATTTTTGAGCGCTTTTATCGTGTGGATAAGAGCCATTCGAAGGAGACTGGTGGTACGGGACTTGGTCTGTCCATTGTAAAGCACGCAGTTATGATACATGGAGGAACCATTTCTCTCGAGAGCGTTCCGAACGAGGGTACGACTATAAAAATAACACTTTAAAAGGCTGTTTCGCTGCTTGGCGTGGCAGTCCTTTTTATTGCTTCAGAATGTGTTGTGAAAACTATACATAAAGCGAGTGATAAACGGCTTAAACTTTGGCTTGACAAAACAGCAGGCATATGATATAATAATAAAGCTGTCGGGAAATGAACGATAAAATCTGAAACACAAAAGAA
>CALXBL010000020.1 GCA_944386525.1 uncultured Ruminococcus sp.
TCCTGCTTGATTGTTCTTTGATTGAAATTTTAACCCCGATTTCAGACAACGAAATCGGGGTTTTTGGACAGACAGTGACATCTACAAATTTTTGTAGGTGTCTTTTTTTATGGCTTATCACAAAATTTACAAATATTCACCATATTTTACCTGAATTTTACACAGCAAACGTTGTAGTTTTACATTAAGTATGTATAATGTAGTTAATGTAAAATCCATGTGTAGAATCATAAAAAATTCAAGGAGATGTAAATATGGATATTTTTTCTTTTATTACACTTTTTGGCGGTCTGGCATTCTTCCTTTTTGGCATGACAATAATGTCAGAAGGTCTTGAGAAACTCGCTGGCGGTAAGCTGGAAAGCATTCTCAGAAAAATGACCTCAAACAAGTTCAAAGGTCTGCTGTTGGGCATGGGAGTTACTATGGCTATTCAGTCTTCCTCAGCTGTAACTGTTATGCTCGTTGGTCTTGTTAATTCTGGCATCATGCAGCTCAGTCAGACCATCGGCGTTCTGTTCGGCTCCAACATCGGTACTACTATCACTGCATGGCTGATTACCCTTTCAGGTATCGACGGCGACAGCATGATTCTTAAACTCTTAAAACCCGACTCATTTGCTCCTATCCTTGCACTTATCGGCGTGGGTATGGTCATGATGTGCAAGCACTCCAAGCAGAAGGACATAGGACGCATTCTTGCTGGATTTGCTATCCTCTTTTCTGGTATGGAAGCTATGAGTGGTGCCGTTGAACCTCTGAAGGACTCTGAATCATTCAGAAACCTTATGACTGCTTTTAACAATCCTATTCTGGGTGTTGCAGCCGGTGCCATTATCACTGCCATAATTCAGAGCTCTTCTGCGTCTGTTGGTATCCTTCAGGCTATTTCAGCTACCGGTCAGATAACTTATGGTATGGCTATCCCAATTATCATGGGTCAAAATATCGGCACCTGCATTACTGCACTTATTTCCAGTATCGGTGTAAACCGCAGCGCAAGACGTGTTGCTATCATCCATATTTCTTTCAACTGCATTGGTACTTTAGTTCTGCTTCCTATCTATCTTATTCTCAATGCAATTTTTGACTTTGCTATACATGATATGGCTACTGACTATATGGGAATTGCTATCGTTCATACTGTTTTTAATGTTATCACAAGCTGTATGCTCTTCCCATTCACTAAGGTTCTTGAAAAGATCGCTTACAAGGTGATCAAGCCCTTAGATGAGGAAAAGTCTATCAATGACAACATCATTCTTGATGAAAGACTTCTCAATACTCCTGCTGTTGCTGTTGAAGCATGCCGCTCGAACACCATCAAGATGGCCGAGCTCTCCAGAAAAGCTATCTTAAAGGCTATTGATCTGCAGTTTGAGTACGATCAGTTAGCTGCTGATGAAATACGTTCCCTCGAAGATGCAATTGATATGTATGAAGATAAGCTTAATGCGTACATGGTTCGTATTTCCAAACATAGTATTTCTACCGTTGACAGTAAAACCGTTTCTAAAATGCTCCACTGTGTAGGTAACTTTGAACGTATAGGTGACCACGCTCTCAATCTTATGGAATCCGCTAAGGAAATTCATGATAAGCACATACACTTCTCAAAGGAAGCTACGAATGAAATACGTGTTATCTGCGACGCCCTTACTCAAACAATAAACCTGGCCTTTGATTCATATGTAAAGGACGACCTTAAACTTGCACGTCAGGTAGAGCCTTTGGAAGAGGTTATCGATACTCTGAATGTTGAACTGAAAAATCGCCACATAAAAAGACTCCAGAACGATGAATGTACTGTGGAACTTGGCTATATCTTCCAGGATCTTCTTACAAATGTGGAGAGAGTTTCCGACCACTGCTCCAATATTGCTGGCTGTCTCATTGAGGTAAGCGAAAATCAGGATATCCATGCTTATCTGCACGACCTGAAAAAGACTGATGAAAACTTCCAGAAAAAATATCACCAGCATTTGGATAAATATTTCTTAGCTCTTGGTCAACCCATTGAAAACTCAAAGGTAGCACTTAATCCTGAAAGTTAATATCAGAAGAAATTGCCGCTTGCTCTGTGCAGGCGGCAATTCTATTGTTGACAAAGCTTTTTTTGTATGGTAAAATCAAATTAGCTCACTTAAAGAAAGGATAGGTTTAAAGTTTATGGATATGATCATAGAACCTTATACCAGAAGTGTTTATTACTACGAAACTGACCGTATGGGTGTGGTCCATCACTCAAATTATATACGCTGGATGGAAGAATCAAGAGTCGATTTCCTTAAAAAAGCCGGTATTCCCTACGATGAAATTGAAGCCTCTGGTTATATGATCCCTGTATTGGGTGTATCGTGCAAGTATAGGCATTCTCTTAACTATGGCGATGAATTTGTAATTATGCCTGAGTTTGATGATTATAATGGATTTAAGTTCAATATCACATATGAAATATATAATAAAAATACTAAAGTCCTTTGTGCTTCAGCAACATCTTCCCACTGCTTTACAGACGCTAATATGAAACCTGTTCGACTTATCAAAGCAAATCCGGAACTGCACCAAAAATTTCTTAGCTCAATGGATATAAAATATAATTTCAAAAAGTAAAATAAAGACGATACTGAATCTTCACTCCAGTATCGTCTGATTTTTTTATAATTTGAGATAAGGTTTGAGATACTGTCCGGTGTAGGAAGTATCGCACATGGCCACTTCTTCGGGAGTTCCTGTAACTACTACTGTACCGCCCTTGTCTCCACCCTCAGGACCCAGGTCGATTATATAGTCCGCAACCTTTATAAGATTCAAATTGTGTTCTATCACAAGAACTGTATTACCTCCGTCTGCAAGCCTTTGGAGCACATCTACAAGACGATGAACATCAGCTGTGTGAAGTCCCGTTGTAGGCTCATCAAGAATATATATAGTTCTGCCGGTTGCTCGCTTTGAAAGTTCCGTTGAAAGCTTTACTCGCTGAGCCTCGCCTCCTGATAAAGTTGTTGCCGGCTGCCCTATCTTTATATAGCCAAGTCCTACCTCCTGGAGAGTTTTTAGCTTTCGGGCAATCTTAGGTTGCTGTGCGAAAAATTCAACACCTTCGTCAACAGTCATCTCAAGTACATCGTGGATAGTCTTTCCTTTATACTTTACTTCCAGAGTCTCACGGTTATACCGACGTCCTGAGCACACATCACACGGAACAAATACATCCGGCAAAAAGTGCATCTTTATCCTCAGTATACCGTCGCCTTGACAAGCCTCACAGCGTCCGCCCTTTACATTAAAGGAGAAACGTCCTGCGGTATATCCTCGTGCCTTTGCATCGTTTGTTTTTGCGAAAAGCTCACGTATATCAGAAAATACCCCCATGTATGTTGCTGGATTTGAACGTGGCGTTCTACCAATTGGTGACTGGTCGATGTCAATTACCTTGTCCAGATACTCCATGCCCTCCATCGAGTCAAAATCACCTGCACGTACCTTTGTTCGATTAAGCTTTGCTGCAAGATGGTGATAGATTATCTCATTCACAAGTGAGGACTTGCCTGAACCTGATACTCCTGTTACACAGGTAAAAGTACCAAGAGGTATACTAACATCTATATTTTTGAGATTATGCTCCCTTGCTCCTCGTACAGTGAGAAATTCACCATTTCCCTGTCTCCTTGTTCTGGGAACAGGTATCTCTTTCTTTCCGCTGAGATATTGACCTGTAATAGATTCCTTGCACTTCAGCAGACCTTTTACATCTCCTGAATATACCACCTCGCCGCCTATTACTCCTGCGCCAGGACCTATATCTACAACATAGTCGGCAGCTCTAATGGTGTCATCGTCATGCTCAACAACGATTAGCGTATTTCCTATGTCACGAAGCCGCTCTAATGTTGCGATCAGCTTGTCGTTATCACGCTGATGAAGTCCGATACTCGGCTCATCAAGAATATAAAGCACTCCCATCAGATATGCTCCTATCTGCGTTGCAAGCCTGATCCTCTGGCTCTCGCCGCCCGACAGTGTGCCGGCTGCTCTCGACAATGTGAGATATTCAAGTCCTACATTTTTTAGAAATCCCAAACGCTCCTTTATCTCTTTTATTACCCTTGCACCTATCATCTGCTCCTGCTCAGTAAGCTTAAGATTATCAAAGAAATCTATACACTCAGACACTGATTTTTCCGTAAGCTCGATTATATTTACTCCGCCTACTGTTACACCAAGCACCTCTTTTTTAAGACGCTTACCCTTACACACAGGACAGTCTCTGTCGCTCATACAGGTCTCGATTTCCTCCTTGGACCAGCTCTCCTGATAACGCCTTTCAAGATTAGGTATAATACCCTCAAATGGTCCTCTAAAGCCGGTAGTGCGTCCGTTTGCCTGTATGCGATGTAAGAATAGCTCCTCAGTAGTGCCATAGAGAAATGGTTTCAAATCATCCTCCGACAGGTCCTTTACTGGCGTGTCAAGAGATATGCCATACTTTGCACTTATCGCATTGTAGTACATCATTGCTATTGACTTTTCATCAAGCGTATTCCAACCCGGTGCCTTTATCGCTCCCTGTCTTATGCTCAGATCGGGATTTGGCAGGATAAGCTCAGGATCTATCTCACGAAAAACTCCTAAGCCTGTACAGTTTTCACAAGCTCCGTATGGATTGTTAAATGAAAACATTCTTGGAGAGAGCTCCTCAATAGAAATGTCATGCTCAGGACAGGCATAATTCTGAGAAAAGAGCATTTCCTCCTGTCCAACCACATCAACTATAGCAAGGCCTCCTGTAAGAGAAAATACGGTTTCAAGGCTGTCGCTGAGTCTTGAACGTATGGAATCCTTTACAACAAGACGGTCTACTATTATCTCTATGCTGTGCTTTATATTCTTTTCAAGAGTTATCTTCTCAGAAAGGTCATACATATTACCATCAACTCGTACTCGCACATAACCAGACTTTTTTGCCCTATCCAGTTCCTTTGCATGAGTTCCTTTGCGCCCTCTAACCACAGGAGCAAGCAGCTGTACCCTTGTGCCTTCTGGCAGCTGCAAGACCTTGTCCACCACTTCATCTATGGTCTGCTGGTGTATCTCTCTGCCGCATACGGGACAGTGTGGGATACCTATCCTTGCATAGAGAAGTCGCAGATAGTCGTAGATCTCCGTCACTGTACCAACAGTTGAACGCGGATTTTTAGACGTGGTCTTCTGATCGATAGATATTGCCGGTGAAAGGCCCTCTATACTGTCAACATCAGGCTTTTCCATCTGCCCCAAAAACATCCTTGCATATGAAGAGAGGCTCTCCATATAACGGCGCTGTCCGTCAGCAAAGATGGTATCAAATGCAAGAGATGATTTGCCGGAACCAGATAATCCGGTCATTACAACAAGCTTATCTCTTGGTATCTCTACGCTTATATTTTTCAGATTATTTGCCCTTGCACCTTTGATAATTATTTTATCATTCATTAATTTTTCTTTCCCTCCAGTTCCTTTATCTTATCACGCAGATAAGCAGCGTGTTCAAATTCAAGCAGTTTTGCAGCTTCCTTCATCTGCTGTGTAAGTTCTTCAATAAGAGCCCGCCTTTCCTTTGCAGACATCTTCGGTTTTGAGGTAACTGTCTTTTCTACCTCCTCCTTTGTGCGTATGTCGATAACATCTCGTATATCCTTGTGTATTGTTTTTGGAACAATGCCATGCGCCTCATTATATGCCATCTGCTTTTCACGACGGCGCTCTGTCTCGGTTATGGCTCTTTCCATTGAACCTGTTACCTCATCGGCATACATTATAACCTTTCCGTTTGCATTACGTGCCGCACGTCCGATAGTCTGTATCATTGATGTCTCGCTTCTGAGGAATCCCTCTTTATCGGCGTCCAGTATCGCTACTAATGACACTTCCGGAATATCCAATCCTTCACGTAGAAGGTTTATCCCTACTAAAACATCAAACTCCCCAAGACGTAGGTCACGTATTATCTCCATACGCTCTACCGTATCTATATCGTGATGAAGGTATCTTACCCGCACTCCCATGCCCTCCAGATAGGCTGTCAGATCCTCTGCCATCTTTTTGGTAAGTGTTGTTACAAGAACTCTTTCATCTATTTCTGCTCTCTTTTGTATCTCAGAGTAAAGATCCTCTATCTGACCGCTTACAGGCTTTACTATTATCTCGGGGTCCACAAGTCCGGTTGGACGGATAACCTGTTCAACTATTACGGCGGAATGCTCCTTTTCAAAATCTCCCGGAGTTGCACTTACATATATCGCTTGATTTATGTGATCATAAAACTCTCCAAAATTCAGCGGTCTATTATCAAGTGCACTGGGAAGTCTGAAACCATAGTCGATAAGAGTTGTCTTTCGTGCTCTGTCACCCGCAGACATAGCTCTTACCTGGGGCAGAGTAACGTGACTCTCATCTACAACCAAAAGAAAATCCTCAGTGAAATGATCTAAAAGCGTCATTGGCGTACTTCCCGGCGCTCTGCCTGCAAGTACTCGTGAGTAGTTTTCTATGCCTGTACAGAAACCTATCTCCTGAAGCATCTCCATATCATAATGAGTTCTCTGCTCTATACGCTGAGCCTCGATAAGTTTATTATTCATCTGGAAGAATTTTATTCTTTCTTGTAATTCCTGTTCAAGTTCTTCAAGGGCACGGCTTACTTTTTCCCCGCTTACTACATAGTGTGACGCAGGAAATATTGCTGCATGACTTAGTCTGCCCAACACCTCGCCGGTTACTACGTTTATTTCTGTTATCCGGTCTATCTCGTCTCCGAAAAACTCTATACGTATAGCTGCATCGTTATAGCTTGCCGGATATATCTCTACTACGTCGCCACGAACCCTGAACTTGTTTCTGGTAAAATTTATATCATTTCGCTCATACTGTATTCCTACCAGTTCATCTATAAGCTGATCACGTGACTTCTCCATGCCAAGACGAACAGATACTGCCATTGCTCTGTATTCATCGGGACTTCCAAGCGAATATATACACGATACACTGGCTACTATAATAACATCCCTGCGCTCAGCAAGAGCCATAGTTGCTGAGTGTCGAAGTTTATCTATATCATCATTTATGGAGGAATCCTTTTCAATATAGCTGTCTGTACTGGGAACATATGCCTCCGGCTGATAGTAATCGTAGTAACTTACAAAATATTCCACTGCATTATTAGGAAAAAACTCCTTGAACTCCGAACAGAGCTGAGCTGCAAGTATTTTATTGTGAGCAAGCACAAGTGTAGGCTTATTTACTTTTGCTATTACGTTGGCTATGGTATATGTCTTGCCTGAGCCAGTTACTCCCAGAAGAGTCTGTTCCTTATTGCCGCTGTTTATACTTTCCACAAGTGCGGCTATAGCCTCTGGCTGGTCACCAGACGGCTGATATTTAGATACAAGCTCAAAGTGATCCATATGCTTTCCTCTTTCTATTGATAACAATTACTAATAAGATTATATCACATTTTATTTTTCCGGTCAACAACTAATCCACCCTTAATCACATATATTATACCATATTTTTGATACAAATACAAGATTCGTGATATAATTTCAACTGCGAATAGATTATAATGAATATAGCTGATTTTAAATGAGGTGACTATATGGTTGATGTAAAAGGAAAATGGGCGCTTATTACCGGTGCCAGCAGAGGTATTGGTTATCTTTCTGCCCTGTTTATGGCAAAAAGAGGATGCAATCTAGTTCTGCATAGCCGTAATAAGGCTCACTGCGACAAAATTCTCCATGAGGTCAAAGCTCTGGGCGTTGATGCTTATGCTGTTGGCGCAGACTTATCAGATTTGGACTTGGTTGAGGATATGCTCTGCACACTTGATAAAAACGGCACCGACATTGATATTATACTTAACAATGCGGGGGTTCAGATAGCCTACAGAAATGATTTCATTAAAACGCCTGCCTCCGACTATGAGACAAGCTTTAGAATAAACACGATCGCTCCTATGATGATATGTTATCATTTCCTGCCGAGAATGACTGAAAAGGGTTTTGGACGTATCGTCAATACAACAAGCGGTATAAACCTCGAACCTCAGCAGGCAGGCTATTCCGCAAGCAAGGCTGCACTCGATAAGGTAACGGTAGATCTTAGCTCTAAATATAATGGAACAGATGTTATCATAAGCCTGACAGACCCTGGCTGGTGCAGAACAGACCTTGGAGGTCCTTGTGCTCCTAATGCACCGGAAAGTACCCTTCCGGGAGTTCTGGTCGGTGCTTTTATTGACGATAAAAAATCCGGCAGATTGTTTACTGCATCAGATTACCACGGCATGACCATCGAAGAAGCTGTTGCTCTTGCAGAGAAAACTAAAAACAACCCATATCCCGAAAACTAAATCAACACAAATAAGCAAAGCACCTTGATACTTCATCAAGGTGCTTTATCTTTTCATACATTATACATAACCTATAAGCGAAGAAATCAATATTGCCACAAGAAGTACAGGACAAATATACTTTATCATTACCTGATAGAGCTTCTTAGACTTGAATCTTGAATTAAGTTCTACTTCTTCCTCTACTACCTTTGTCTTTACAACATAAGCAATAAATATACAAGTGAGAAGCGCTGCTATAGGCATCATGATATTGTTACTCAGGAAGTCGAAGAAGTCAAGTATCTGTCTGCCAAAGATGAGAACCTCTGACCAGATGCCGTATCCCAGTGATGAGGGGATAGCTGCGATCATTGTTCCGATCATTACAAAAATGCAAATAAGCTTGCGATTTATCTTCAGCTTGTCCTGGAATATGGAAACTACTGTTTCCATCAGAGAAATAGATGAGGTGAGCGCTGCAAAAAGTACAAGAATAAAGAATATTACACCAATAACGTGTCCGCCGGGCATTGAGTCAAATACCTTTGGAAGCGTTACAAACATAAGTCCGGGGCCCTGATTAAGAGCGGAAGGATCTCCTCCTGAAAAAGCAAACACTGCCGGGATAATCATAAGACCTGCAAGAAATGCTACACCTGTATCGAAAACTTCAACTTGACGTACAGAACCCTCAAGGCTCTCCTTCTTAGGCATATATGAACCGTAAGTTATCATTATTCCCATTGCAAGAGACATTGAATAGAACATCTGCCCCATTGCTGCTACTACAGTTTTAAGCGAAAACTGTCTGAAATTAGGAATCAAATAATACTTAACACCCTCCATTGCACCATCAAGCGTGAGGCTGTAAACTGAAATTACAATAGTCATAATAATCAGAACAGGCATGAGAATCTTGCTGACATTTTCAATTCCCTTCTGTACCCCCATCAGCACTACAGCTGCAGTTAAAATAATAAATATTGCAGCATAAACAAGAGGTTCGCCTGTAGAACCGATAAATGAAGCAAAAAATCCGTCCGCTGCTGCTGCAGATCCCTGCCCTGTCGCAAAGGCTACTCCATATTTGATAATCCAACCACCTATTACACAATAATAAGGCGTTATTATCATTGGAACTGCGGATATAAGATATCCGATCCATGAGCCCTTCTTATTGAGAGTTCCGAATGCATCTATAGCACTCTTTCCAGTTTTTCTTCCAATGGCAATCTCTGTTATCATAAGCGAAAAACCAAATGTCACTACCAACACAAGATACACCAACAGAAATATTCCTCCGCCATACTGTGCTGCAAGATATGGAAATCTCCAGATGTTGCCAAGACCCACAGCAGAACCCGCAGTTGCAAGGATAAATCCAATTTTGCTGGAAAATCCAGCTTTTTCTGTACTCATACTTTCATCTCCTGATTATAAAATAGTTTACACATAAGGCTGATTATATCAGATTTTTTACCATCTGTCAATGTATATTCCGTTACATTGTGTAGCATTTATCTAAAAATTTAAAGCAGCAGATGTTATTATCTGCTGCCTTTGATTTAGTTATTCTCTTTGAGCCATGTTTCCTCAAGCCATTTTATCATTTCATCAAAACCACTCTGATCAAGTGAAAACTCTTTCACGATTTCAATTTCCGCCTTTTCTGAACATATCATGCCATGCCATATCTCCACCTTTAACACATCCGACGGCGTTATCTTATAGTTAAAAGTTTGGCTTTTGCTGCCGGTATACGTGTTACCTGACTCGAAATAATAAAGCCTTGGTATAGGAAACAACTCTGAAACAGGCTTTGCTGCCATATCTTTCAGCTCCTCTCCCTTTTAAGTATTTCTATTACATCTGAAAGCGATGCTACACATTCATATAGCAGCGGCTTCAGCATTTCGTCAGGTTCAGTAAGATCAGGTATCATTACAGGCTTGCATCCGGCTGTAAACGCTGAAATAATCCCATTAGGTGAATCTTCCAGAGCAAGGCAACAGATTGGATCAAGTCCAAGCTCCATCGCCGCCTTCTTGTATATATCAGGTGCAGGCTTGCCGTATTCTATTGAGTCTCCTCCTGTTACATGAGAAAACATATCAAGTACACCTACTCCTGCAAGATGCTTTTTTGCATTCTCAGTAGGCGTTGCTGTTGCCACAGCTGTGAGAATATCATTATCTCTGCAATACGTGAGAAGTTCCTGTACTCCAGGCTTCAGAGCTATTCCTTCTCTCTGCATAGCTTCATGGATAAGTTCACGACGACGTGCTCTAACTGCATGATAGTCAAAGTCATCACCCAGTGCCCTTTTAAGATACCTCTCAGCATATCTGGCTGCAAGGCTTCTTATTGCAAGCGCATGACGTGGTTTCATGGAAAATCCGAATTCTGCAGCACTTTCTATCCAGTATTTAAAATAGTACTTCTCGGTGTCAAGAATCAGTCCATCCATATCAAATATCAAGCCTTCTATCATATCCACACACTCCTTATGCTCCATCATATCATTATTGTACACATTTTCCAAGTTCTTGTCAAGCACACATCCAATTATAAATATTCTTATTTCCCACTTGCAAAAGAATTGGTTTTATAGTATAATGATTATAATATTATAATAATTAGGATAATAGGTTTTGATTTGACGCATCCACTGTAAAAATGGCAGTGATATGATGATGCAGAAGGGATAAAAACAATGGATATAAAAGAAATGGATACATTAAGACTGCCTGTTGTTGCCATGAGAGGAATCGTCCTTTTCCCCGAAATGGTGGTGCATTTTGATGTTGCCAGAGAAAAATCAATTGCGGCTGTAACTTATGCTTATGAATCTGATAAAAAAATCTTTCTTACAGCCCAAAAGGACGTTTTTGTTGAAGAACCAAAAGAAAATGATCTCTATGTTAACGGCGTTATCGCTGAGGTCAGACAGATACTTAAAACTCCTGATGGCGTTATGAGAGTCCTTGTAGAGGGCATTAAGAAAGCTAAGCTCTTAAAGCTTTATAATGGCAAGAATATGTTTTCTGCTGATGTGACTCCTGTACCATATGCTACACGCAATAGGATCGACCCTATTGAGGCCGAGGCGATCATGCGTTCTATCAAAGAACTTTTTGAACAGTACAGCAATCATTTCCCGCGTATGCCAAAGGAACTTATGATAGCTGTTCTGTGCCAGGATGATCCGTACAAACTCTTTAATAGCATTATTTTTAATATCAATCTCGACTATAAGGATAAACAAAAACTGCTGGATGAAAATAATATCATTAAGCGACTTAACCTCCTTTATTCGAGTCTGCTAAAAGAAAATGAGATTCTCAACCTTGAACAGGAAATCCAGGAGCTTACTAAGGAAAGCATGGACAAAAGTCAGCGAGAATATTATTTGCGTGAGCAGATGCGTGTAATTTCAAGTCAGCTTGGTGAGGAAGACGAACAGAATGAAGCTTATGAGTATTACGATAGAATAATGAAACTCGGACTCCCCGAAAAAGATACAGAAAAACTTGTAAAAGAAGCTGACAGGCTTAGTAAAATGCCTGCTGCTACCCAGGAGTCCTTTGTTATCAAAAGCTATCTTGATACTGTGCTCAGCCTTCCTTGGAATACTGAATCAAAAATTCAAATCGATATCAATAAATCAAGAAAAATACTCGATAAAGATCACTATGGCATGGAAAAAGTCAAGGAACGTGTATTAGAGAGTATTTCCGTTCACGCATTGAAACCGGATGTTACCGGTCAGATAATATGTCTTGTGGGTCCACCTGGTGTTGGCAAGACCTCTATCGGGCGTTCAATTGCAAAGGCTCTCGGAAGAAAATATGAACGCATATCTTTGGGCGGTGTTCGTGATGAATCGGATATCCGTGGTCATAGGAAAACATATGTCGGCGCTATGCCAGGCAGGATTGTCGATGCCCTGATAAGAGCTGGTACTCGTAATCCGCTTATTCTTCTCGACGAAATCGACAAGATGAGCAATGATTTTAAGGGTGATCCATCGGCAGCTCTCCTGGAAGTGCTCGACAGTGAACAAAACAAGGCTTTCCGAGATCATTATGTGGAAGTGCCCTTCGATCTGAGTAAAGTGCTTTTTGTCGCTACTGCAAACACTCTAAGCACAATCCCTGCTCCCCTTCTCGACCGTATGGAGATAATTGAACTCGGTAGCTACACAAGAGAAGAAAAATTCCACATAGCTAAAGCTCACCTTTTCTCCAAACAGCTTAAAAAACATGGCCTGAAGAGCAGTCAGATGAGAATGCATGATAAGGCATATTATACCATTATTGACAAATATACAAGTGAAGCAGGAGTTCGTGAGCTTGAAAGATATATAGCTTCCCTTTGCAGAAAAGCCGCTAAAATTATTGTATCCAGCCAAAAGAAAAGCATTACATTCAATGACGGCAACCTTGAAAGTTTTCTGGGCCCTGGTAAATTTAAGCCAGATGAACACATAGGTGAAAACTCCGTGGGTCTTGTTAATGGACTTGCGTGGACTTCTGTTGGCGGTGTTATTATGCCTCTGGAAGCTATCCATCTAAGAGGAAAGGGTCAGGTCGAGTTGACCGGTTCTCTTGGGGATGTTATGAAGGAAAGTGCAAAAATTGCTGTAAGCTACGTAAGAAGCGTCGCTGAAAAATACGGCATCCAGCCAGACTTCTATGAAACACGTGATATCCACATCCACGCTCCGGAAGGCGCAGTTCCAAAAGACGGTCCTTCTGCCGGCGTTACCATGGTAACTGCTATGATCTCTGCCCTTTCAGGCATACCTGTGAGAAGCGATGTTGCTATGACCGGAGAAATCACTCTTCATGGAAAGGTTCTTCCAATTGGCGGACTCAGAGAAAAGTCAATGGCTGCTTTCAAAAACGGCATCAGGACTGTTATAATTCCGGAAAAAAATGTGCCTGACCTCTATGAGGTGGATAACATCGTTAAGGATAATGTGAAATTTATTCCGGCTGACGATCTTGAAACCGTTCTTAAACACGCACTTGTTTTTCAGCCGGACGATGAATACAATGAATGCAAAAGCGATGACACCACTTCTGTAGTTCCATCTCCTAAAATGGGACCTTCAAAGCCTGTCGCTTACGTTTGATGAGGAGGACACATGAACTTTAATCTGGCATCTTTTGAGGCATCATATGGACTGTTTTCACAAATACCGCCCTGCACCAATATTGAAATTGCTTTCGCAGGAAGATCAAATGTGGGAAAATCAACGCTCATAAATAAAATTTTTAACAGGAAGGCTTTAGCAAGAGTCAGCGCAGTTCCCGGTAAGACTGCAACTATCAATTTCTATAAAGTCGACCCAATACGCATCGTCGATCTGCCCGGATATGGTTACGCTAAAGTTGCTAAATCAGAAAAGCACCGCTGGGCCGACCTTATTGAGGGATATCTCGACTCAGACAGAGATATCAGGCTTATATTCCTTCTTATCGATATGCGACACACCCCATCTAAAGATGATTTACATATGATAGATTATCTGGTGGAACGTGAGCTTCCTTTCGTAATAATCCTCACCAAGGCTGACAAGCTCAAAACTATGGAGCGTAAACGCAGAATGGAGGCATTCAAGGACGAAATCCCCTACTTTGACCAGATACACATTGTTCCCTTCTCTGCTATGACCCGAGAAGGCGTTGATGAGGTACGCAGCATCATTGAAGATATTGCGCAAAATTCAAACGATAATGAAAATGATACAGAATGAAAGGACGTATGACTAATGTTTGTTTCAAAGAATCTCAACGTAAACAGTGAGGGACACCTTACTATTGGCGGAATTGATACAGTTGCTCTGGCTAAAGAGTATGGCACTCCTCTCTACGTAATGGACGAGAATCTTGTCCGTTGCCACTGCAAAAGCTTTAAGGAGAGCATTGACAAATTCTACGGTGGAAATGGTCTGGTTTGCTACGCAAGCAAGGCTTTTGCCTGCAAGGAAATGTATCGTATAGTTGCAGATGAAGGCTTGGGTGTCGATGTTGTATCCAGCGGCGAACTCTATACTGCTATGGCTGCTGGCACTGACCCCAAGAAGATCTGCTTTCACGGCAATAACAAAACCATTGATGAGATAAATATGGCTCTTGATTATGGAGTTGGAAGAATTATTGCCGATAACATCTATGAAATGAAAACTCTCGACTCTCTTTGCAGAGAATCCGGCAGAACTGCTGACATCCTCCTGAGAATCAAGCCCGGTGTTGACGCACACACTCATAACTTCATCCGCACCGGTCAGATCGACAGTAAGTTCGGATTTGCCCTTGAAACTGGCGAGGCTTTTGACGCTGTGAAGTTCGCTCTTGAATGCAAGAACCTAAACTTTATTGGCCTCCATTGCCATATCGGTTCTCAGATACTCGATACTCAAGGATTTGAAGCTGCGGCTGAAGTAATGCTCACATTTATCAAGAAAATTCGTGATGAATTAGGCACTGAGGTTCGCGATCTAAATCTGGGCGGCGGATTCGGTATTCAATACACTGAACAAGACGACCCGCTGCCCTATGAGGAATTCATGAAAGCAGTTTCAATTGTTATCCATGAATTTTGTGAGAAAAATAATATTCCGCTCCCATTTATCCTAATTGAACCGGGACGCTCTATTGCTGCTCCTGCCGGTATTACCCTCTATACTGTGGGCTGCAAAAAGATTATCCCTAATATCAGAACATACGTTTCTATTGACGGCGGTATGTGCGACAACCCAAGATATATCATGTATCAGGCAGCTTACGACGCTGTTGTTGCTAACAAGGCTTCTGAGCCCAAGAACACAACTGTCACTATTGCCGGAAAATGCTGCGAAAGCGGTGACCTTATCGGTGAGAATATGCCTCTTCAGGAGTGTGAACCCGGTGATATAATTGCTGTTTGCGCTACTGGTGCATATAACTACTCCATGTCTTCCAATTACAACCGTCTCCAGAAACCAGCTGTTGTATTCATCAAAGACGGTAAATCACGTCTTGCTGTAAAACGTGAAACCCTCGAAGATCTTATCAGAAACGACCTATAATGTCCTCTGCTAAATGTTGCAAAAACTAAATAGATTATGCAAAATATAAAGGCTCTCCATCAATATTTGGGGAAAAGTTAAGTATTTACTCAATAATCCCACAGATTTCGTTCCTTGATAGAATGAAATCTGTGGGATTTTAAATATAGATATTCACAAATCACTCGCTGATACAAATATCCTGCCAATTTGTGTTGGTGTTGATCTCGGCACCATCTCCGAAAAACGCCCTACCTGCGTATTCATCACCTTTTAGGTAATACATAAACCAAGCTGTCATATATCCGTCTGCATAGCGGAGCATATCGCCGTGATCTTTACCGTTCAATCGCGCCATAACCTTGTCCACTCCACCGGGAATGGCATTATAGCTCTCGTTCATCGACCAAAGAGGACAAATGCCTTGACCTTCGGTTGCGATAATATCGGTTGCAGTTCCTGCATCGGCTGCTCCCGTTCCTGCAACCATAAAAATGGGAATGGTGAGTTTTGATGTGTCATATCTCCATTCTGCACCGAAGATATTGTCTTGCCCCCAATACTGTGATGTGGTGCTTGCTGTCCAAATCGCCTTGTAGCAATTTCCGTTTTCTTGATTCGTCACAGCGTTTATAGCACCGACACCGCCTTGCGAATGTCCGGCAATGCCGATATTTTCCACATCAATTTTGCCATAAAATTTGCTATCGCTATCCTCATTCTGTGCTAGCATAAAATCAAGGGTTTCAGCACTTGACGCACCTGTTCTTGAATGATCATCCTCATTACCGACTACGATAAATCCCCAAGATGCAAGATGTTTTAAAACCTCTTTGTACTGCGAAGCCTTAACACCCGTACCGTTTGCCATAATGACAAGGGGATATTTTGTATAGCCGTCTTTCATTACGGTAGGATACCAAATCTCATATTTTTTGTATGTAGCGGTCTTCGCATCAAATTCCTTATAGGAAACTTCAAACTCACCCATAGCAGTATATTTCTTTTCAATTTCACCTGCAGGCTTGGCGTTCTTATAGTAGTTGGCATTTTGATATTTAAAGTAAACTCCAAGAGCAACACAACCGCCGACAAGCAAAATGACTAAAATAACTACCACAAGTAAAATAACCTTTATAATTTTGAAAATTCAATCTCCTTTTTATTTTATCATATTTTGATTGTCTGGTTTGCGTCATGTTTTATTATACACCATCAAAGGAACATCAGGTATTCCAAGGCTCTATCGGAGAGTTATCCCGTCCATTTATCACCCTCTTGATTACTGAACTAATTCATTCTATCCATAGAAAAACTTCACATTCTTAATAATCTTTTCACCAACATCACTTTTGATTGTCTTGCTTTTTAGCCTTGTATTTTATAGAATATTCCGGCTTCATTCCATAATTTTTTCTATTGCACCACTTAACTACCGGCGGGGTATCAGGAACTCTGTCCATCTTGCTGCAGTCAATGAACTCTGCATATTTTATAGCTCCATAAGACTTCAGCTTTCTGTCGTTTTCGCCGATCTTAATCTTCTCTATGTAGAATTCTCGAGCTCCGTATATGCGGTAAAATTCAGAATTAGTCACCATACCTGTTGCAAATGAGTTGTATTTAGCTAAAGCTTCTTCAGCATCCTTCAGATCATAATACACCGTTTCTTCCACAAGATACGGTGCTTCTGAAAACCCTTGTGTACAGCCTTTCTCAAGCTTTACAGCATCAGGAATCTCACAAAGCTCAGTCATCATTATTCTGTAACCATATGCCATAAAAATATCACCTTTGCTAATTACTTAATAGACCGATTTATCAGCATGAGAATATTATGCCGATATCTACATCTCTTACTAAAATTATATCATAAAGTGTCGTTTCTTTCAAGTGAATATGATATTTTTTTATATCGTGTCAAAATATAGGATATACTTTTGAATCTTCCTTCTCTGCAAAATGTGATGCGCTCCATGTTCAGAATTCTTTTTTCGGAATTCTCCGATTCTTATTGACTTTTATGACTGTATACTTTATAATAAAATCGAAATTCTTATTTTCATTTAATTATCACATACCGCAAATGGCGGCATCTTATTTTGAGAGGAATTTGTGCAATGGAAAATATTGTTAGCCTAAAAAACCTTGTTGTTGAATTTGAGGACGGAGAACGAATCCTCAAAAATATCAGCCTTGATATCAAGGATAAGGAATTTGTTACGTTTCTTGGTCCGTCCGGCTGCGGCAAAACTACTACGCTAAGGATCATTGGCGGTTTTCTTGAGCCTACAAGCGGCGACGTATATTTCGATGGAAAACGAATTAACGGTGTTCCGCCCCATAAACGTAATGTAAATACTGTTTTTCAGCGTTATGCTCTTTTCCCTCATCTAAACGTATATGAGAATATTGCTTTCGGTCTGCGCATAAAAAAGCTGTCAGATAAAGAGATCGTCCGCAGAGTCGGCGAAATGCTGGAACTCGTAAACCTCAGAGGATTTGAGAAACGTTCAGTTAACCGGCTGTCAGGCGGTCAGCAGCAACGTGTTGCTATTGCAAGAGCTCTTGTCAATCACCCTAAAGTCCTGCTCCTCGATGAACCGTTAGGCGCACTTGACCTCAAACTCCGAAAGGAAATGCAGACTGAACTCAGAAAAATTCAGCAGGCTCTTGAACTTACCTTTGTTTATGTCACACACGATCAGGAAGAGGCGCTTACTATGTCCGATACTGTTGTTGTGATGAACAATGGCATAATTCAACAGATAGGCTCTCCTATAAATATCTATAATGAGCCTGTAAACGCTTTTGTTGCCGACTTCATAGGCGAGAGCAATATCATTAACGGCTGTATGCCTGAGGACTGTGTTGTTGAATTTACCGGAAAACGTTTCAAATGCGTCGATAAAGGATTTAACCCAAATGAAACTGTTGACGTTGTTATCCGCCCTGAGGATGTCAAGGTCGTACCTGCTGATAAAGCTAAACTTACTGGTATAGTTGAATCAGTTGTATTCAAAGGCGTACACTATGAAATCATAGTCGATGGCGTTGACCATAAGTGGATAATCCACTCCACAAAGGCTGAACCTGTCGGTGCAATGATAGGTATGGACTTCGATCCATTCGATATCCACATAATGAAGAAAACGGAGGAATAAGCAGTGCAGAAGCTTAAAGTTCTTTCTCTTCCATATCTTGTATGGATGTTTATTTTTATTCTGGTACCCATCATTATGGTGGCGTTTTTTGCTTTTACCAATAACGAAGGGGCTCTTACAATGGAAAATATATCCGATGTGGGTCAGTATGCCAATATATTTATTCGATCAATATGGCTCGCTATTATTGCTACAGCCATATGTCTGGTTCTATCTTATCCGCTGGCTTACATTCTCTCACGAATTGACAAGCATAAGCAAAGTACCATGCTCATGATAGTTATGCTGCCAATGTGGATGAATTTTCTGCTCAGAACATACGCCTGGATGACTCTCCTTGGAAATAATGGTATCATCAATAATCTGCTCGAATTGATAGGTATTGGTCCACTGAAGCTTATAAATACATCAGGTGCAGTTGTGCTCGGTATGGTCTACAATTACCTGCCATTTATGATTCTTCCACTCTACTCGGTAATGGAGAAAATTGACAAGAGCGTCATTGAAGCTGCAAACGATCTTGGCTGCAACAGCTTTAAGGTACTATTTAAGGTAATCGTTCCACTAAGTCTGCCCGGTATAGTTTCAGGTATTACTATGGTGTTCGTTCCTGCTATTTCCACGTTTATTATTTCCAGAATGCTGGGAGGCGGTTCTAATCTCCTTATCGGCGACCTTATCGAAATGCAGTTTCTTGGCAATGCCTATAACCCTCATCTTGGCGCAGCTATTTCTCTGGTGCTCATGGCTATTATCCTTGTTATCATGACTGTCATGAATCAGTTCAGTCCTGATGACCAGGTACTCATTTAAGGAGGTGCATACATGAAAAAACTCAGCAAGGCTTATATCGGACTTATACTTATGTTTCTGTATGTACCGATTTTTGTGCTTATAGTATTTTCATTCAATGAAACCAAGAGCCGTTCCGTATTCAGTGGGTTCACTCTTGACTGGTATGCCCGTCTGTTCAATAACGACATAATCATATCATCTCTCATAAACACCATTATCATTGCAGTGCTGGCAAGCATAGTCTCTACCATTCTTGGCACACTTGCTGCAATAGGCATTAACAGCATGAAAAAAGTGCCTAAGGCTCTTGTAATGAATATCACCAATATACCCATCATAAATCCGGAGATCGTAACAGGCGTATCTCTTATGCTTCTGTTCGTATTCTTCGCTGCAAGAATGAATGTGGAATTCGGATTTGTAACTTTGCTAATAGCTCATATCACCTTTGACGTCCCCTATGTGATACTCAATATCATGCCTAAGTTCAAGCAGATGGATCCCAACCTCTTTGAAGCTGCTCAGGATCTTGGCTGCAGTCCGATGCAGGCTTTTAGAAAAGTTATCCTCCCTGAGATAATGCCCGGCGTTATAAGCGGTTTTCTTATGGCGTTCACATACTCCCTCGATGACTTTGTGATCAGCTACTTTACATCAGGTTCAACTTCTCAGACACTCCCTATCACCATCTACTCTATGACAAGAAGAAAGGTTTCTCCTGAAATAAATGCTCTTTCAACACTGATTTTCATTGCTGTTGTCATAGTACTCATTGTAAAGAACGTCATTGAAAACAAGCAGAATAAGAAAAATAGCTTGTATAGGAGGTCGTGAGTTATGAAAAGGCATGTATTTTCACTTTTTATGCTTGCTGCTGCTCTGACCGGATCGGTTGGCTGCTCGACAGATAATACAACCCAACAAAATGCAACTGAAGAAGAGCTCTATACCCAGACTCTCACAATATCCGACCCGGATTATTATACACGTTTCAAAGGTGAAGATATATCTATAAATGTGTATAACTGGGGTGAGTATATCTCAACCGGTACTGATGAGGGTACACTCGATGTAAATAGTGAATTTGAAAAGCTCACCGGTATCAAGGTCAATTACACCAACTACGCCACTAACGAGGAGCTTTACGCTAAACTAAAGGGCGGCGGTACTACCTATGATATTATAATTCCATCAGACTACATGATAAGCAAAATGATAACGGAGGATATGATACAAAAGCTCGACTTTAATAATATCCCCAACTTCAGCTATATCATGGATAATTTCCGCAATATGGCATACGATCCCGCAAATGAATACTCCGTTCCCTATACATGGGGTACTGTCGGTATTATCTATGACGAAACTATGATAGATATGGACGAGGAAGATATCGACTGGGATATTCTATGGGACGAGACCTATGCTGACCAGATACTCATGTTCGACAATCCACGTGATGCATTCGCTATTGCTGAGATAATACTGGGATATTCTCTTAATACCGAGAATCCCGATGAACTCATTGCTGCTGCAGATAAACTAAAAGAACAGAAGAAAATCGTTCAGGGATATGTTATGGACGAGATATTCGACAAAATGGCTGCTGGTGACGCTCTGATTGCTCCGTACTACGCAGGTGATGCTCTAGCTATAATGGAGGACAACGACTCCCTCAATTTCGTTGTTCCCCAAAGCGGTACCAACCTTTTTGTCGACGCTATGTGCATACCTACCGGCGCAAAACAAAAAGAAGCGGCTGAAATGTATATCAATTTTATGTGTGAGCCTGATATAGCTTATGACAATATTGACTATATCTGCTACTCAACACCTCATCAGGCTGCTTTTGATATGTTGGACGAGGAAGTTCAGAACAATCCCGTGTCGTATCCGGACGATGAGCTGATTGCTGAAAGAACTACTGTTTTTGTAAATCTCTCCGATGAAGCAAACAAGCTTATGCAAAACCTGTGGACCGAAATGAAATCTGCGGAGGACGAGACTGTAAATAAATGGCTTATGCCTATTTTCCTGCTGCTGTGTATGGTCACTGTCGTATTCGTGCTAATAAAACGCCATATCAAAAGAAAAAAAGATATTTTCTAATTTGTATCGGCTGCTTGAAATGTCTCTGTATCAGACAAGAACTTATGGTACAGGGGGCATTTTTATGCCAGATGGAGAACATAATATGCCCTCATATTTCTTTTGCTCAGACAACAAAAAGCAGTCACTTCACTATGTGACTGCTTTTTTGTAAATCTCTTATTGATTGCATCTTGCAACTATTGACAGAAAATCCTCAATCAAAATCATTTGAATACTGCAAGTAGGAAACCAGCTGCAATTGCAGAACCGATAACGCCTGCAACATTCGGTCCCATTGCGTGCATAAGCAGGAAGTTGCTGGGATTATATTTCTTACCCACATCCTGAGATACACGTGCTGCCATCGGAACTGCTGATACACCTGCTGAACCGATAAGAGGATTTATCTTTCCACCAGATAACTTATACATTAACTTGCCAACCAGCAGTCCGCCAACTGTAGAAAATGCAAACGCCAACAGGCCAAGACCTACAATATACAGCGTCTGAAGTGAAAGGAAGGAAGAAGCCACTGTTGTTGCACCTACAGATATTCCAAGGAATACTGTTACGATATTCATGAGTGCATTCTGCACTGTATCGGAAAGACGCGCTGTAACTCCGCACTCTCTCCAAAGATTACCAAGCATCAGACAACCAATAAGCGGAGCCGTTGACGGCAGGAGCAGGATAACAAACATACTTACAATGATCGGGAACAAAATCTTCTCAGTCTTTGATACCTGACGTGTCTGTACCATCTTTACCTTGCGCTCCTTTTCTGTGGTAAGAAGCTTCATAAGCGGCGGCTGGATAAGCGGAATAAGAGCCATGTAGGAATATGCCGCAATCGCTATCGGTCCTAAAAGTTCTGGAGCAAGACGGCTTGTGAGGAATATTGCTGTGGGTCCGTCTGCGCCGCCGATGATACCAATAGAAGCAGCCTGCGGTCCGGTAAAGCCCAGACATACTGCACCAAAAAATGCAAGGAATACTCCCATCTGTGCTGCCGCACCAAGAAGCAGGCTCTTGGGATTGGAAAGCAGTGGTCCAAAATCTGTCATCGCACCAATGCCAAGGAATATAAGGGACGGATAAAGTCCGGTCTTTACACCGATATAAAGAATATCAAGAAGTCCGCCGTTCGCCATTATATTGCCATAGCTATGATAGTGCTCGCTTGATTCATCAAGGAACTGTTCCCAGAGTTCAGGGTGATAAAGCGCATCGGGAGAACTTACACCATCCACATAGAAATTCGAAATATTTACAAGAAGACATCCAAACGCTATACCTACAAGCAGCAGCGGTTCAAACTGCTTCTTGATACCAAGATACAGCAGAACACATGCTACAATTATCATGACAATGTTTTTCCAACCGCCGTCGAGAAAGAATCCCATAAATCCTGAGTCTTCAAGAAGAGCTTTCAGGGTTTCAAATATATCCATTGGTAACCCTCCTTATGCAATTACGAACAGCGGTGAACCTGTCTCAACAACTGCACCTTTTGAAGTAACTACCTGTACAATCGTACCATCCTTAGGTGCAGGAATCTCATTTTCCATCTTCATAGCTTCAAGTATAGCCAAAACCTGACCTTCCTTCACCTGTTCGCCTTGCTTAACGTTTATGCTTAAGATATTGCCAGGCATTGGAGATTCAACGGTCTCCCCAGCCGCAAGTGCAGCTGCCGCTGGAGCAGATTCAGCTGACGGTGCTGATGCTGCCACTGGAGCAGCCGCTGCAGCAGGTACGGCAGGCGCAGGTGCAAGTGCCTCATACTCATCCATAAGAATAGCCTTACCGGCTTCAACCTCTACCTCATATACCTTGCCGTTAAGTGTTACTTTATACTTCATCGCTCTTTACCTCCTTGATTGAAATGAAATGCAGCTCGTTAAGAGGTCTCTGCATCTTATGGGCAACTACTGCCATAACCATAGCAGCCTCCTTGTCCGGTACATCGTATAACTTAACATGACCGGCAGAACCAGGAGCTAATGGTACACTTTCTACCTGCGCATCCGGTATTGCTGATACAGATCCACTCTGAACTCCGGAATTGGCAGCAGTTTCTTTCTTTTCCCTTGCTTTGAATATGGCACCCATTATATGGAGAACAACCATAAGAATAAAAAGTCCGACAAATACAACTGCATAGCCAAAGATCGCAGTTATGCCTGCTTCACCTATACCCATTTCATCAGATGTGGGAAATACATTCATCTTATTCTCCCCTCCTTATATTTCTTCAATGGTATATACAGCTTCGTTTTCTTCCTGTGCTTTACGTTTTTCAAGAAATTTGACTGTCTGGTCAGGGAAGCAAATATAACTCATCAGATCCTCCTCAGAACGTGCAAGACTGCCGAGTGCTGCTGAAGCATCCTTCATCTCCTCGCCTGTACGCTTCTGATCCTCGATACGACAGTCGATGGGCTCAACGCCCTCTCCCAATATTTTTACTTGAAGTTCCTTATCTACCGGAGCAGGCGCAATACCATACTCACCCTTGATATAGTTCTTTACCTCCTTAGATATCTGTTTATATCGCTGCCCTACCAAAACATTTGTAACAGCCTGATTACCTACCATTTGGGAAAGAGGTGTAACCAGCGGCGGGTAACCAAGGTCTGCACGAACCTTAGGTATCTCCTCAAGGGCTGCATCAAACTTGTCCATTGCCTTCATATCTGTGAGGTTGGCGATCATATTAGACAACATACCACCCGGAACCTTGTATACAAGAGCTTGCGCATCTGTTGCAAGACTCTTTGGATTTATCATGCCGTTGTCGATATATTTCTGCTTTATTGGCTTGAAGAATTCATTTACTTCATTCATCTTTGTCTCATCAATACCAGTTTCAATACCATACTGCTGCATAGCATAGAACATTGTCTCTGTTGCAGGCTGTGACGTACCGCCAGAGAAACAGGATACTGCTGTATCAATTACATCAATGCCGCACTCTACAGCCTTGATAAGTGTCATATATGCCATTCCTGTCGTACTGTGAGTGTGGAGGATAAGCGGAATATCGCCGACTGCATCCTTGATGCCCTTGATAAGATGCTCAGCCTCATAAGGCGTCATTGTGCCTGCCATATCCTTCAGGCATATGGTCTGGAATCCCATACTCTTCAATTCCTTGCACATCTGTACATATTTATCTACAGTGTGAACAGGACTCTGAGTATAGGAAATGCATCCGCTTGCAATAGTATTAGGAGTTGCATACTTCTGTGTTGCTTCAAGTGCTGTTCTTATATTGCGGAAATCATTGAGTGCATCGAAAATCCGGATAATATCAATACCATTCTTGATTGACAGCTCGATAAATTTCTCTACAACATCATCGTGATAGTGCTTATAGCCCAGAAGATTCTGACCACGCAGCAGCATCTGGAGCTTGCTGTTTGGAAGATTCTTTCTGAGATTTCTAAGTCTTTCCCATGGATCCTCGTCAAGATAACGAAAACAGGAATCGAATGTTGCACCACCCCAGCATTCTACAGAATAATAACCAGTCTGATCAATAGTTGGCAGAATATCCTCGTAATCCTTGTAAGGAAGACGTGTTGCCATGAGAGACTGGTTTGCATCACGCAGAACTGTTTCAGTAAATTGTACTTTTCTCATATATTAACCTCCTTATACAGAAACAATAATGTTCCTTATATAAAAATATTACCGTTAAAATTGTACCATATATTCATGAATTTTTCCACTTTTTCTTTCATTTATTTATTTTTTTCATTTTTTCTGAGTTTTTACCTTATTTTTACAACTGTTCACATTCATGAAAATGTATGATATATATTTTATGTACTCAAGTGGCGTTTTAAACCTGCTGATGCATAAATCGCCTTTCATTTGCTCTGCTAAGTTGACTTCTACAGTTTAATGTGATATAATAATTAAAAATATATTTTAGTAAAGGAGTTGCCCCTATGAGCATTTTCAATGTTGGACTAAAAAAAATCGTTGACGACAGCTATGACATAGAAATAGGTTTTGGTTTAGAAAGTAAACTTATATCCGATATCCAGAACGGTCTTGTAGGAAAAATCAAAAAATTCGCCGTTATTACAGACTCTATAGTGAAACCTCTGTACGCAGATAATATTCTCTGCATGCTTAAAAATGCGGGCTACAATGCAGATATATTTGTATTTGACGCCGGAGAAACAAGCAAGACACGCACTACTAAAGAACTATTAGAAGACGCTATGCTTGAAAAAGGATACCGCAGAGACTGCTGCATCATTGCTGTAGGCGGTGGAGTTGTAACTGATCTTGCCGGATTCTTAGCAGGAACTTATGGCAGAGGCGTTCCCTTCATCAACTATGCCACTACTCTGCTGGCAGCTGCTGATGCTTCCATCGGCGGCAAAACTGCTGTGGATACTCCGCTTGCTACTAATCTCATTGGCATTTTCAATCAACCTGAAAAGGTTTACATTGATATTGCTGCATGGAAAACTCTTCCCCCAAAACAGATATACAGCGGTCTGGCTGAAACTATAAAACACGCCTGCATTGCCAGCGGTGAGTTGTTTAATTATCTTGATAACCACATGAACGAGATACTTAATATTGACAAAAACGCCTGCGAATATATAGCTAATGAAAATTGCAGGATAAAATATGAAGTCGTTATGAAAGATGAAAGAGAAAGCGGTCTGCGTGAGATACTCAATCTTGGTCATACTGTGGGACGTGCAATTGAGACAGTCAGCGACTACAAGCTGCTTCATGGGGAAGCTGTAGCCATTGGACTTGTTGCCGAGGTGAAACTCGCTCACAAACTCGGCTATGTGACATCTGAACAGCATGATGATGTGATCGCCCTTTTGAATAAAGCGTGTCTTCCAACTCAGATACCGGATTATATCGACAGAGAAGCTCTCGTTAAAAAACTCTATACAGATAAAAAAGTACGTGATGGTCAGCTGCGCTTTGTTATCCAGAAAGGAATCGGTGACGTTGTGGAATTTGAGGACGGTGTTTTTGCTGTTAAAATATCCGAAGATACCGCTCGTGAGATCATTATGAATATGTAGTCTGACTCAGTTCCTAATCAAACACTTTGCCGGCTGTTATTATGCCGGCATTTTTTATTATCATTACCATATTTTTTTTATCATTTTCACTTGTCAACCTTGACTATATTTATGGCAAGACCGATGAACCTCACGGTGTTTACTATGATTACAATCCAAAGTACAAAACGATTTCTCCCAACATGGAAAAGTTTGTTGAGATGTGCTTTGATCCAAATTCAAAAATGAACAAAAGATTGAAAGAAACCATTCTTACAATGATTACAGAGGAGAAAAGAGATGAATGAATCCGGTTTTAGAAATTGGCTTCTAAGCCAAGGATATAATGCAGGCACAACAAACTCTCGTGTAAGTAATTGTGTTCGGGTTTGCGAATTCGAGGGAGACATAGACGTTCTCTATGCCAATGATAAATGCAAGGAGCTCTTGTTTCGGCTGACATACACAACCGAAGATGAACGCCAAAGCAGACAGCCTCGACATTCAGTTCCTATAAACGGCAATATTAGAAACGGAACAGCAACATTGAAACAGGCAACAGGTTTGTATATTCGGTATCTTGAAGATTACTGCAAGACAGTTATCCCAGAGACGCCAGTTCCCATTATTATTGCCACAGTCAAAAAATCAAAAGAGATCAATGTACCAAAAGTGCCTACAACAGAAATTGTTGACTCATATGCACAGTTTCTTGATTACTTCGGAATAGATACAAACACATTCTATAATTTCGGTCTGGATAACACAATTTTTTCAGAGCCAGAGTACGCTTTGACTCAATGGTCATCATTGAAGGAACAGCTATTAGACAATCAACCGCTTACTATCCGTGGGTATGGCAGACAAGGAAAACATACAGATTTGTTCTTCGAATTATACAAGTATCTGTTTTCTAACAGTCGCATAAAAGAAGATGGCACCAATAATGCTGTACCAAGGCGAAACATTCAAGCAGCGACGGGACACAGAATAAACAAAACACTTTTAAATTATCAATGCTCTCATATTTTTGGTCATACCAAAAATCCACTACTATTTGAAGCTGTTTGGAATATCTGCTTTACGCCAAAAATGTTTGATCCACTAACCGGACATGAAGCAAAAGGTATCTGGCCGGAGGAATACCAACAACTATTTATTGCTGCCTCTATCAAACGCTATCATGAGTGTATAACAGACTACAATGCGTTTATAATAGAGCACAAAATATCAACTCGTATTCACACCTTTGTTAGTAGCTTAGCTAAGAAATATGATGAGAGCCTACTTAGAAAATTCCAAGAGGACGCGTTATATGAATGGCAAACTATAGTGTATAATAAAACTTAACACAAATCCAACAAATAATGTTTTAGTAGCAATACATAACACATTTTGAACAATCGTGACCGCAATAGCATTTACAAGATTATTCAACTACAAAGAGATGTACAAATTCGGTTTCAAGCTGCAATTTATAAGCTTTATTTATTACTGTCTGATTAACTTTAATAATTTTTACAAAGCGGTGCAGACTTTATCACTAATCTGTCCATATCCACACCTATTTGCGAAACTGTTTTCGGTATTGATTTCCATTTTGTCAATAAAGGCTTGTCCGACCTGTTTATCCATATATTACCTTTGGAAGCCATGATTATTCTTTTTAGGCTCTATAATAAATGTTGGGGAAAGCCGAGTAAAGCCTACAAAATAAATATCAAAAAAAGTAGAGCATATTTG
>CALXBL010000021.1 GCA_944386525.1 uncultured Ruminococcus sp.
CAACGGTCTTACACCTTGGCAGAAACGGATGGCTTGATTTTTGGGGAAAGCGTTACAATTTTGCTTGACAAGAACACCTTTATAGGTACAACTATTATTGTATCAGAATCAGTCATTCTGCCAACGATAACGCAAGTTCCGCCGTCCACCTTGAAAATAGAACTACCAATGTATTCAGCTACATTGCTATTAGAAGTACTCCATGCAAATTCGCTCAGTTCCTCGCCGCTGAGGGATGTTAATTCTTCGAGAGATACAGATGTACATTCATCATCCAGCGTAGCAGCTGTTGTTGTATAGACATCCTTATTGAAATAATAATCATAGCCTATGTTATCCACTATCTCATAATAAGAATCATTATCATAGTAGTATCTGCTTGTATCTGTACCATTTCTTATTGCAATATTATTGCTTACAGAAACAGTGCAGCTCCATGTATTTTCACCATATGAAGCAGTAATAACTGCGTTTCCTGAACCTGCACCGGTAATTCTGCCGTCATCATCTACAATTACGGCGTCCTCGTTGCTTGATGTCCAAACGACGTCAGACGTAATGTCATTGCCTGCAATATAGGCATTAAGCGGCTTTTCCTCACCGATAGCAAGAATAACATAACTGTTTGAAAGACCGCCATCTGTCATGATCTCTGCCTTTGTTTTGCAGGTCCATCTATCAATGCCGTTAGCTGCATTTTTAGCGTTGCCATAATAGCAGATGTATGTTTCAAGGTCATCATTTACATAGTTATTAAAATCATACTGTCTGATACATTTTTCATATTCATAATTGCTGTATGCCATGACTTGAGCTGCCTGAGCTGACAGGCTGTTCAGCTTGTTTTTGTAATCATCTATAGCTACGCTGTCAGTGGGATCGTTAGCCTGTTCATAAGCCAGTTTATAATTGCATGCAAGAGTAGCGAGATAAACCGTTTTATAATAGTCCACCAACACACTGTTCCTGAAGCTTAAATAAGACTGATGTACTTCTTCACTATTGGAGTTGCTTAGCATTGCCAGCTTATAATAGTTCTCACAAATTCCCACATTACTCTGTCCGGTAGTTTCACCCATTATATATTCTTTGAGATAATTTGAAGCTTCACATATATTGCTGATATATCCATCGTTCTTTTCATATATCTCCGACATTTTTTGATCAAATGCGCTGATGTAGCTCACATAATAATTATTTACCGTAGTATTTGTAGTACCGATCATTATGCTGGTATTCAGCAATGCTTTTTCTTCATCGCTGAGTTTTCCGTATGATTCATCATAATTTAGTGTGAACTCACTCAGAATATCCATAATTTCATAACCATTTTCCTGAGCATTAATTGCATCAATAAATTCACCATATAATGACTGTAAATTATTCAGATCACTTATTAAACCGTTTTCAACAGAATATAACCCATCGAATCTATCATAATAATTATCCATATTAGTTAAGAGAGTAGTATAACCCTCCATCTCTAAAGTTGAATTATAAAGAGAAATTTTAATATCTTGGGTCTGAGAGCCGATCAGAGATTTCAGCGATGCCTCCATACTACCTATCTGACTTGTAGTGCTAAGCGCATTATCCTCCATATTGTCTGCCAACTCTTCAACATCCTGCGATATTTCGCTCAAAGACTGCTGAACTCTGTTGAATGACGTGATCATTGTGTCATTCATTTCACTAGTCATGTCGGTAAGTATATTGAGTTTTGTTGTGACACGCTTATCCATATCAGTAATTTTGGAATCAACTGCTGATATGGCATTATATACATCCTCCATAGTATAATACGGCGTTGCAAAATGCGTTCCAAACACTCCGTCTACAAAACGCAATATTTGACTTCTTCCATCAGTTCCACGAGATGCATTTCTGACGCCTTGGGTAAAAGAAGAAACAACTAATGAACCACCGCTTAATACATCAGTTATACCTATTCCCCCTATCCCCCCGATTGCACTTACATTAGTTGTACCAAAAACCGTTGCATTGGAAAGCAAAATAGCTACGCTAAGCATTACGCTTACACATTTTTAATCGTTTTTTTCATTATAAACACCTCACATTTTGTAAGTTATAGTATTAAATTATAGTGTATAGTGTATTAAAACATTGCTGCACCTTCTCCCCCTCTGTGTTTAAATATATATACATACATCATATTGTATATTAAGTATATCATATTTAGCATTATATGTCAACTTTTTTGAACAAATGAAACAAGACAGTCAGCAAGTAAATTACCAACTGTCTAAGTTTAAACTCATATGTATTTTTTAAATTGATCAGCTCACGTTATGCAACAAAAAACCAATCTGCTGCATCACAGCTGATAAGCCATTCAAGAAACATCATGATACATCATTCAACTATTACGTCTGTCAACTCCTCAGCCAGCATATCGAGGAACTCGTCAACGCAGCCTTCTTCAGAAGTGATTGTGCCCTTGCAGTAGGCCTGTAATGCTATCTGCAGTTCTGTGTTGATTGTAGAATCGTACTGAGTGGCAATGCTCATATCAATGTTAGCGGCAGAGTCAGCCAGTATAGCAAACTGATCCTGACCACCAAGCAGCGGGTTACTATTTGTGCCTTCTGCAACAATTTCAGCCATAACATCCTTATTGTTTACTAAATCACCCTTGGCGTCGGCATACGCTCTCATAGATACAGGATCTACTGTCATAGCATAGATGAACTTACCAGCCTCAGTTGCGTTATCTGTCTTAGGAGATACGCAAATCCAAGAACCGCCCCAGAACCAGCTTGTAGGACCTTCACAGATGTTGTACATACCGTATTCTGCACCCTCTGCACCCTGAGCCTGTGACAGAAGTGAGTTAGCACCAATTGTCCATGTCGGGAAGAAGAAGCCAAATGTGCCATTAGCATAATCCCCTGTGCTCATACCCTGTGTCAGCCAGCCGTCTGTCCACTGAGCAGCTGTGCTGATGTAGCCTGCATCGTAGTTAGACTTAGCCATAGAGATGAAATCGCCAATAGAGGACGTCACTGTGTCGGCTGTAATCTTGCCGTTTTGTACCCATGCTGTTTTTCTGCTGCCGTTGGAGTATGCTTTCCATACGCCATTCAAAGAGTCAGCCATAGCTGTTACGCCCTTAGAAGCTGTGTATACTTCAGCAGCTGTTGCCCAGAAAGCATCCCAGTCGCTGATCTTAGCCTGCATATCTTCAGGAGTTGTGATACCAAGATACTGCTCTGCCAAGTCAGCTCTGTATACATAGCCGCCAGCATATACCTGCCATGCTGCACCCTTAAGAACACCGTTCTTATCCTTACCCATATCTATTGTGTAGTTATACGCATTTGCATACATATCCTCTGTAATACCCACAGCAGACAGAGGAGCGGAATACTTATCGTTGTTCTGATAAGCCATGTTCCAGTCAGCGTCGCAGAAATAAAGATCAACGTCTTCGTCAGAAGCGAATATTTGTGCATACTTTTCGTTAGCATCTGTACTATTTGCACCTACATTCTTGTAAACTATCTTGGATTTGTCTATGCCGCTCTGTTCAGCCACAACATCGTACATATAGCTCAGATCAGATTCTGTCCAGCAGATAATCGTCAAAGCATCACCGCCCTCACCAAGTGTGCCATCAGGTGTGCCAAGTTCCGGAACATCGTTCAGAACAGCAAAGTAATCAGATGGCTGAGGGTCAAGGCTTGCAGAAAATGCCGCATAAAAGCTTAATATAGCAGAGGCGTCGTTGATAGTAATACTGCTGTCGCCATCAACATCAGCGGCGGCAGTCATCCTTTCGTCAAATGAAGTCGCATTACTGGATGCAATAGCTGCATATTCTCCTAATATTGCTGCAGCATCAGCAAGATCAATGGAGCCATTTCCATCAATGTCACCATATGTATACTCACCCTCAGCTACTACTGTGAAACTAATATTAGACACACCCATTACCGCTGCTGCAAAAACCGCAAGCGTTCTTTTAAGCAATGTTAACTTTCTCATTTTAATCCCCCTAAGCTTAATTTGTATAAAGATAGTTATAATAAATTTATTAACATTTTTATTATATCATACTAATAAAACATTGTCAACTGCCGAATTCATCAGTATAATTACACTTCGCAAAGCTCTGCCATTTTAACTGTAACCTTACATATATCTGTATACAAACAGAGCAGCCGCCTTTCGGTGACTGCTCTGTTTTGGATCATATCGCTAAATAATCATATTGTCAATAGTATAGCGTAATGGACTCAAGTTCTACAGTTCCCCAGTAACGGAACAAAGTGAGCTTATCCTGTGGATTGGTAACTTCAAATTCGATTGTATTATCTTCAGTCATGTTTTCGTGTCCATAAGTATTCTGAACTGTCCAGTTGCCCAACACCAGTGCTCCACCAAATCCATATCCAATTTCTCCATCCCACTTAACAACTATCTTTGTGATATTGTTCCAGTCATGATTCGCAAGTGAATAGGATTCACCAATAACTACATCTGTAAGTACTGTGCAGTTTTCTTCTGCTTCAGCATCTGTAGTAGTGGTAGTAGTTGTTGTCGGTGCAGTTGCTGCTGACGTTGTAGTAGTGGTTGATGATGTTGTTGTAGTTGTCGTCTCTACCGTAGTTGTTGTAGTGGTGGTAGTAGTAGTTGTTGTTTCTTCCGGTGTTGTAGTAGTGGTGGTAGTAGTTATTGTTGTTTCTTCTGGCGTAGTAGTAGTGGTAGTGGGCGTTGTAGTAGTGGTTGTAGTTGTAGTTGTGGTTGGTTCTGATGTTGTAGTAGTTACTGCCTCTTCAGAACCGCTGGAAGGTATGTGGAGAATTACATGAGATAGATCGGTTTCTCCATACCACTTATAAATCACCATTGATGAATAATTCTTATCAAGCTCTATGGTAAGAGTAAGGTCTGACAAATCATCATATGTATAATTCTTCTGAAGTTCCCAGTTGCCGAAAGCTGCACAGCCATTCATTCCATAAGGCGGCACCTTATCAAACACAAATGATACTGCATTAACTCCAAGATCTGCATATGCTGACAAATCATAGTTTACACCGATCTCTACATCTTCAAGAATAATCTCATCACCGTCAGTCGGTGCTGTAACCTTTGCGGTAGTAGTTGTTGTGGTGGTTGTTGTTGTAGTCGTTGAAGATGTCTCTGTAGTAGTTGTTGTTGTAACAACTTCCTCTTCTTCAACTGTCGTTGTTGTTGTGATAGCAGGAGCAGTAGTAGTTGTTGTTGTCGTTGTGGTTATTTCAGGTTCGTATGAACCTCCACTTATATATTCGCCAAGAGTTTTGCCCCAAAGCTGACCCATCGCTGCATAGCCGGTCTCATTGGGATGACAACCATCATGAAGTCCGGACTTTACATCAACTACACTGTTGATATCGCAGAATTCTACATTGTAGCCGGCTGCTTTCTTCTCTGCTGCCAGTGCCTCTACGCCGTCATTATATGTATCTACGCATTCCATCACATACTCATGCAGTGCTGCTGTATCTGATGTGTTTACGCCGCATATGTAGCCATATGCTCCAAGCCAGTCATAACGAATTTCTGCGTCAATATATGGTATGGATGCCAGAAAAAGTGTATCACTGCTATCAGAACTTGAAAGAATCTTGTCAACCAATTTCTCAAGGCGCTCAACTGCGCTTGCTGTATCAGTTACACTATCGACTCCGCTTGTCTTTTCAAGACGTGCATCGAGCAAATCGTTTGTGCCTATCTGGAGCAATACGATATCAGGATCATAGTTCTGAATTTGATCGCTTCCTGAAAACAGCGTTTCATAGATACCGCTTCTGCCGCCGTACTGCTGGATCGCATATCCGCTGTATCCACAGTGTGCGGGATCATATGTAATAGTTGTGCCGTTCCAGTTGTAGGTAGCTGTATCTGTCCAGTTATTCTGCATACCAACCATATCATACTCAATGCCTTGCTGCTGAAGATGATAACAAAGATATTTACGATATCCATTATTGCTGTCGTTATATCCATGTGTAATAGAGTCACCTATACACATGATCTTTACAGCAGACTCGTCGCTGGCTGCTGCCTCCATTGCAGGAAATGCTGCACCTATAGCCGTTACTGCCATTGCAGCAGCAGCCACCGCTGAAATGAATTTATTCTTCTTCATAAATTTTCCTCCCATTTCAATAAAATTTACAATGTCCTGATACGCTTCTAACAGCTTACCTTACGCTTTTATTACACAGCATTACCCCTAAAATATCTATATATTATTGAAATATTTTTATCACAACAACCAACAATTTTTTGTTAATATTTTTTGTATAGCAGTATGACAAAATAACTTTTTTTACACAATCCCTGTTATGAATATCTCTATACCAATAAGTATAAGCACAATTCCGCCTACCAAAGTTGCTTTGCCGGAAAGCTTAGTTCCAAACTTATTACCAATTATCAAGCCTCCTATACATATGATAAATGTTACTGCTGCAATTATCGCTGCACATACAAGTGCCATTATCCATCCGTAATCAGATATTGTGAATCCTACAGACAATGCATCAATTGACGTTGCTACCCCTTGAAGCATAAGTGCTGAAACACCTACCGGGGTACATATATCTTCTGAGCTATTATTTTTTATCCCCTCAATCAGCATTTTTCCACCTATAAATAAAAGCAAAAATAACGCTATCCACGGAATAAAAAGCTGAAATGCTTCAAAGTAACGTACTATCGTATGTACACATATCCAGCCAAGCATTGGCATGAGTGCTTGAAATAACGCAAATGTGCCTGATATGCCTATCATCTTCCTTTTTTGCATAAATGGTTCAGACAGTCCATTTGCAAGGGACACGGAAAAAGCATCCATGGCAAGACCTACTCCAAGACAGACGCTGTTGAGAAAGAATATAAAGCTCCACTCCATAATTAAAACCTCCAGTAATAAAAATAAACGGGTACAGCCAAAGCTATACCCGAACATCACAATATATAGAGAGTCCATGTATAGCTTTTCAGTTACACATGAGTCTCGCAATTTAAAACAAGCCAGACCAGTTGGTCAGTATGTTGACTTGCTACGCCTATGCGCTTGCTACTCCCTCAGCTTTTGAATTATACCACATTTTTACTGCACTGTCAAGTGTATTTCGCTTATTATAGCAAAACCTACATCGAATTACATTATCTGACATTATCAAGCTCATGCAGCTTATTACTCAGCTTTGCAAGCTGCTCCATGGTCAGCGACTCGATACGTACCGTTTCAGATAAACCAAGTGATTCAAGCACATTGCTCAATTCAGATTTATTATAACCCATAAGTCCAGAGAGAGAGTTCAATAAGGTCTTTCGTCTCTGCTGGAATCCTGCTCTTACCATACGAAAAAAAAGACGGCTGTCGTTTATTTTCTCTCTCCATTGACCTCCTACTGTTATCTGGATAACTGCTGAATCTACATTTGGGGCAGGCATAAAACTGCCACGTGAAACAGGAAACAGCTTCTTTGCTGTTCCATAATAATTCACCGCCACTGTAATAGCACCTGCAACCCTTGAACCTACTTTTGCTTCAAGCTTATCAGCTACTTCCTTCTGTACCATTACTGTAATCGTATCTATATCAGCGCCGCTTTCAAGCAAATACATGAGTATTGGCGTTGTAATATAGTAAGGCAGATTTGCGCAAACGGATACTTTCAGTCCGCTAAATTCATTTTTTATCAGTTCATTTAAATCACACTTTAAAATATCACTGTGTATGATATGCAAATTTTTATGTTCTCCTACAGTTTCCTTGAGTATAGGAAGGAGTCTGCCATCCACCTCAACTGCACATACCTTGTCCGCACGCTTAGCAAGTTCATGTGTGAGAACACCTACACCTGTACCTATTTCCAAAACGCCATATCCAGGTGCAGCGTTGCCCATTTCTGCAATTCTTGGGCAAACTGATGGATTTATGAGAAAATTCTGACCAAGCTTCTTTGAAAAATGAAAACCGTGTCTCTCCATAATCTCCCGCACTACTGATATATTCGTAAGATTTTCCATATATATCTCCTTATTTGATATTGCTGAAGTTAGCCTCTATCGTCTTACCAAGAAATGTCGAATAAATAAGACACTCCCTGACCTCGTTGCCTGTTATTTTTTTTAGTGCCAGACTGTATATATACAGCTGAAGCTTATATTTATCAATAAGTTCCTTTTCTGAACGCACCTTGTCGGTTTTATAATCCACAAGTATCATTTCGTCATTTTCTTTAAATGCAAGGTCTATAATACCCTTCATCATGCTTCCTGATCCTCTGAAAGGCAGTATCATACTAAGTTCCTCATCGGTGATACTCTCCGGAATATTAAGATCACTTACACGAACAAGGAATTTTTTCTCACGCATAAGCTCTTGTGAACACTTGATGCGAGCGTATAGACTGCTTTGAAAAAATGGCTCTATATCTGCCTGATCAATAGAACGCGCCTGCTCAGATGTCAAAAATCCAGTTTTCTGAAGATATGTAATTTCTCCAGGGACATCTGTCTCAGCATATGAAAAACGTGCATACTGTAAAAATGTATGTACTGCTGTACCATGTTCTGCTCCTGTAAGAGTTTTGGCAGTTTCCACTGTGCATCTGGGCCTTTTAAGTGTAAGGCTGTCGCTCGACTCAGCCTTTGCGACTCCTGATACACTCATGAGAGATATTTCATGCTGTTCACGGGTATTATACTCATATGCCATCATGTCACGCATTTCACTCATCCTCACCGTATCCGGTTCGGGCATAGGCTGAGATTCTTCAGCTACATCTTCTTTTGGTTCATAGGAGTTAATATAGCTTATATTAAGCTCCGGAAATTTTTTACTTGAATCGTATTTTACTATTGCTTCTGCCTCCGGCACAATTTTGATAAGCTCATCGTCACCTTTTAGCATAAGAGCCATCCACAGCCAATCTGCCATTGCATTAGCGCTGTCTATCAACTTTCTTCCTATACGATCTCTACCGCGCAAGAACTCTGCATATGATATAAGTTTTTTCTTATCCTTATCATTATATCTCAAAGGGATAAACAACTTCTGCCTTGCACGCGTAAGAGCAACATACAAAAGCCTTAGCTCCTCAGAATTTCTCTGACGGCGTGTCTGATTTATTATTACCATATGCGGAAGCGACTGATATTTCTCGAGTGTATCAGGATCCTGAAGTCTGAAACCAGCAAGTCCTCTGGCATCGCATAACAACTTCTGCATATTGTCAAGCTCGCTGAATGTATCCTCAGTCCTGCACACAAATACAAATGGAAATTCAAGTCCCTTGGAGCCGTGCATCGACTTTATGGCTACAGCATTTTCGCTGCTCTTGTCATCATCAGCCTGTTCAAAATCCTTATCCTGATCTATCATTGTATCCACATATCTCAGAAATCCTGTCACACCGCCTGCTTCTTCGGCGTATTCTTCATACGAGCGGACATACTTCAAAAGCAGCCTGAGATTAGCACGTTTCTTTCCCCCATCTTTATAAAGCTGCATTACAGACATAAAATCTGTTGTCTCATATATTTTACATATCAGCTCTTCAAGAGAGTAAAGCGCACTTATCTGACGGAGCTCCGCAAGTGTATCATAAAGGCTCTTGCATTTTTCATAAAGCGCCTTTGAACAAGTTTTCTTCTCCAACAGAACACACATCGCCGGATAAAGACTCAAACTTCTATCAGTCAGTCTGACCTCAGCAAGTTCATCTGCTGTAAATGAAAACATAGGCGACAACATAACTGCAGCAAGAGATGTCTCCAGCAATGGATTGTCAAGTACCCTCAGAAGATCGAGCATTAGACCTATTTCCTTTGATTTGAGATAACCCGACTCCCCTATTCCCTTAACAGGTATTCCTAGTCTTATAAGAGCATCGGAGTAGCTTTTTGCATGCTTGTTCTTACGCAAAAGTATACAAAAATCCTCAGGTGCGCAAGGTCTTTGGATACCGCTTTTATCAAGTACCGGATATCCTTCATCAAGCATCTTCTTTATTGTCACGGCAGTGTAAATAACTGATGGATCCTCGTCGACGTCATTATTCTCATTTTCAGGGAGCACTGCCACGGTTACAGCCTGTTCATCATGCGGAACGTTTTTATATCCGTCGGCACCGAAATAAAGCCATTCTTCCTCGATATAGTCAACATCTCCGCAATCCTTTGACATAAGATTGGAAAAAAGGAAATTTACAAAATCTACAGTTTGCCCACTACTCCTGAAATTTTTGCTCAGCCTTATCAAGCAAAGCTTTTCATGACTGCTTTTATCATAATCAGCTGCATCTGAAGCTGCCGCACTAAAATTAAGCGGATTTGCATTTCTGAACTGGTATATGCATTGTTTTACGTCTCCTACAAGAAATACATTTTCTCCATACCTCAATTTACCGGTTTGCTCGTTCCAGCCGTTTTTTGAGATAAGCTTAAATATATAGTCCTGTTTATTATTTGAATCCTGGTATTCATCAATCATGATGAGCTGATAATAATCAGATATCTCCTTTGCAACTGATGATGGTCGTATATTTCCATTTTCATCTATATCTGCAAGAATATCAAGTACAAGTCTTTCACCGTCATCAAAACTAAGAGCATTTCTTGAGGTTTTCATTCTCCAGAGTGCGGCTGACATATTTTCTTCAAGCTGACACAGCAACGGCAGCAGCTTTATGTGAGCTTTCATATCGCTTTCAAAATAAGGCAGCATGGATACTATCCTTCCAGCCATTTGCTTCATTCTTTCCGAATAATCACTTCTCAGACTCTTTACCTGCTCAAATGTCTGTGGTTCCAGCACGTCCTTGTTCCTGAGCTTAGGGTACTTTTTACCGCTATGAAGTCCCAGCACTTTCAAGGCATATCTGTTTATCGCCTCAGGATCAGGCTCATTTTCCGATAAGAGCTTCCTTAACATTGAAGCTGCCTCATAATCCTCAATTACCCAATCAAGCACATTATTTTTTTCAGAATAAATATTTTCAGCAAGATATACTGCTCGATCACAAAGCTTATATATTGTCTCAGATTCCAACCTGCAGCCTTCAATCAGACTTTTATAATAAATATTTTCTGATGCTGGCTTGCTGTATTCTTCAATAGTCTTTTTTATCCATATTTTACGAAACGGTATCGAACCAAAAAAATCATGCAGCTTTTTTAAAATGATCTCAAGCTGCTTATCTGACTTAGTACAAAATGCGTTCCACAGCGTCTTCATATCATCAGGTCGCTCAAGATGCCATTTGCATATTGCCTCGTCGGCAGCCTGATATATGAGTATATCATGTTCTGAATCGTCAAGAACCCTAAATGTTGATGTTATTTCCTTATCACACATATGCTCCCTGATTATATCAAAGCAAAATGCATTTATTGTCGAAATCTTGGCACTCGAAAGCAGCATCTGCTGCCGTCTGAGCCATGTATCCCCTGGTGAATCTGCTATTGACCTTTCGAGTGATGCTGATAGCCTTTGACGTATTTCTGCTGCTGCATCCTTTGTGAATGTTACTATTATCATCTTTTCGACAGGTATAGGATCTTGTCTGTCGGCTATTATATTTGTAAGCCTTTCTACAAGAACTGATGTCTTTCCGCTTCCTGCCGCTGCTGATACTATCAATCCGCATCCTCTTGCCTGAATAGCAGTTTGCTGCTGTTCAGTCCATGCCATTGTCAGTCACTCCTTTCATTATACGGTCATTTATTTATTATCAACTTCCGACAGTTCATCCATAAGCTGCTTTTTCATATCATCAGCTTTATCAGTCACAATTCGTGATTGGTGCTTATCTCCATTTCCGCATATGCCCTTATATGAGCAGAACGCACATGCATCTCTTCCGCTTATGAAAAGAGGATCTGCCTCCACCTCTCCTTTATATATCTTCTCAGCTGTTTCAATTACTTTACTGTAGGTGTATTTCATCAGAAGCTTCATCTGAGACTCACTTAAAAAGTCACCGCTTCTGCTGTCAAATCTTTCGCCGCTTTTAATAAGACGAGGCCTTATGAAATCTCCTGCAAGCTTCTTGTCCATTCCACGTAGGATCTCCGGCTTGTCAATAAACAGTCCGTTCATCATATACTGATTCATAATAATAGAACCTATGTCTTTAGAGTCACCTCTTTCAGCTGTACACTGTGGTGCACCAGCAGGAAGATATAATACTCCGGCCGGCTTACAGCCAGACAGCCGTGCTTTTTCGTCAGTGACTGCAAACAGATATAACAGCATCTGCATATCAATACCATATATAAGATTTCCTATTGAAAATTTCTTGCCATCTGTCTTATAATCCACTATCCTTACCCATTCCTCTCCATCTTTACGCATGATATCTACTCTATCTGCTATCCCCTGTATTGTTACTAAATGTCCATCTGTGGTCTTTAGCTTAGGAGAGGGAAAATCTACGCTTTTGTCAGATATTTCTGCTTCCAGATACTCAGGATAAAAATCCGACTGAGCAAACTCAAGCTGAAGATGCGCTGCAAGTGCCGTAATTCCTTTGTTTATATATTCAAGCGATGCCATTTCACGTAGATTATGCTTAAAATCTCCTCCCAGCACGTCTATCCAATACGCCGTTGATATATTTGTTATGCGGTCAGCCAATTCTTCCTTTGTCATCGCTAGAAACTGCTCTTTAGTCACGTTCTTTAAAAGCTGCTCCACGCAAGAATGCACAAGGATTCCTGATTCTGCAGCGCCAAGATGAACTTTCCTTCGATCATAAAGCTTCAGTGCGTATCTGCAGAAATATTGAAATGGACACATCCTGAACGATTCAAACCTCGATGAAGTAAGTATGAGTCTGCTGCCTGTAAGTTTCTCAATAAGCTCTGGACTGACAGTGAAATCGTTATCATTATGCACATTCATGAGATAATTAATTCTTCCTGCATAATACTCATCCTCATTCAAAATAGTCTGTATGGATGAAATATCCACATCGCGCTTAGAAAAATCCTGCACGTAATGATAATAGGCAGCAGCTTTTGTAACAGCAAAATATGATGTAGGCAAATGTCTTGTATAAGTTATCATATCCTCACTATTCTCAAAAAGTGATAATATGTAATCTATAACACTGCTCCTCAGACACCTATTATCTCCAACATCCTTTAATGGATAACACAGATAGAGTTCATCAGATGCGCTTGAAAGTATCTTGTATACCGCAAGACGTTCGTCAGCAGCCAATATTTCGGGCGATTCGCCTATTGCCACACCATATCTCTCAAGTTCAGATCTCTCATGCTCAGAAAAAAGTCCTCTTGCCTTGTGGCTTGAAGGAAACACTCCCTCACACACGCCAAGTACAAACGTGATCTTAGGTTCACTTAATCTTGATGTACCTGCCGGTGCAGCTATAACTGCATCAAGAGTCCGTGGCGGCACTGTATGTGAAACTGTCTGGAGCATTGAATACAGCATTGTAAAATACTCAGGCACACTGCATTTGCTGTCTCCGCAAAGCTCTGCAAGTACATCAAGTATATCCATAAGACTATCCCACACCCGCTTGAAGTCCTGTTTCATCTGAAGCTGTCTGCCGGGTGTAACATTAGAAAACATTTTTTCAGCACGTGTTCCGATACTCTGGCTTCGCAAAAATGTATATATGCTTCGGCTGAAATCAGCCCCCGTTTCGCATTCGCAGCATAACTCCGTCAATGAATGAAGCGGTGACAGCAGCTTCGATCGAATTACATTCACTGTTGCTGTATCATCACCCGATTGAAACGGCTCATTCCACATATTTCCATCTATGCTCCATACATAACAGTAATTTTCAAGCACAGAAATCTCTGTAAGACTGCAGTCAGTAAATCCCGACTTTCCCAACCTGAGCAACAGTTCTGTATCAGGCTGGCGTTTTCTCATCAGGGACATAAGAGTTGTGATGTAAACCATAAATGGTGTGTGCAAAACCGGCAGAGGCATATCTATATGACAGGGCAAACCATACATTTCCATGGAATGCTTAATCATACCAGCATAATCACTCAGGTTTTCTGTTACGACCGCTATATCTCCGCACTTTATATCCGGATCTTCCCATAATTTTCTCTTAATTGCCGCACATACATACTCTACTTCGTCAAATGGCGTTGCTGCCTCGACAATATGTATATGAGTTGAATCGAACATAGGTTCATTCTTTACAGGACGAAATATGCTTGAACTCAGCGTTTTAAGATCGCCATGCTTCATTCTGTACTGATCTTTGAAGTGTGTAAATGCATACTTTACGCCATATTCTGACGCAATTCTCCTGATTTTACGGCAAGCTGTTCCCACTGAGCTAAAAAGAGAAAAATCCTGCTCGTCCTCCGATTCCATACGAAACGCTATATACACATTATCCGCAAGAAAAAGCATTACTGTAAGCATCTCATACTGATCAGATGTAAAGCTCTCGAATTCGTCAATAAATATAGTCTTGCCAGCAAAAAAATCATGTCCATTTGCAATTGCTGCTGCTTCGGTGATATATGTAAGCATATCATTAAAACCATGTTTCAAAAGAAGTGTTTCATACTGCTGGTATATAAGCGCTATATCATTCACTTTATCATATAGTCTGCCTTTGATAGAACCGCATTTTTCAAAAAGCTGAGCTGAATCTACACCGCTTCGCCTTAGCACAGATATAATAGCAGCTGCTTCGGATACAAACTCACTTCTTCCGCACTGTCGGTCAAAGCTTTGAAGCATACCCTCCGCCCGCCTTATTGCCTGAAGAACAAGTCCTGTAAGCATCAAATCATCCATGTAAGCTCCGGTGTTTCCACCGCCAAAGCGCTGAAATATTCCTCGTGCCAATGAAGTGAAGCTATGCGTTTCAGCACGATTGAATTGCTCCGCACCCATTTTGTTATACAGCTTTCTGTCGAATTCATATGAAAACTGCTCGGGAACAATGGCAATTACATCGCCGCCGGAGCTTACAGATTCCTCTATAAGCTCCATTATTCTGTGCGACTTACCACTGCCTGCACCACCTATAAAGAAATACAGCATATGCACCCTCCGATCCTTTAATTCTTAATATATAGCAAATAGCAAAAAATCCGCAGATAGTATGCCTACTCTGCGGATTGATTAAACGACTTGATTTTGTCAGACCTCAGCTTCAATATTGATCTCTCGATGAGGCACAGGAGTAGAGAACACTATCTGGGTAGACGTGTTTCCAAAACGCTGTATTCTTCCGATAAAAGCATCAAGCTCCTGCGTTGACGGAAAAGACACTTTTATAAGCATTGAGTATATGCCGGTTACACAATTGCATTCAAGCACATTAGGACAACTGCTGATAAAAGGATAAAACTCACTCTTGCGGTCAGCCGCAAGTTCGAGATTTATAAATGCCGTTATATGATACCCTAACTTCTGACGGTCTATTACTGTATTATACCCTAATATAATACCTTGTTTCTCCAGCTTTTCAATTCTGGAGGATACTGCCGGCGCAGATAAAAATACTTTGGATGCAAGTACTTTCAGAGGCATTCTTGCGTTCTCCTGGAGCAGCGTTATTAGCATTGCGTCTATTTTATCCATCATCGTTCCTCCTGGTCATAACTGTAAAAAACAAAGCAACTGCCTGTTTTTATACAGCAGATATACCACTTCTCTTATTTTTGTGAAGTATACGTTCCTGTATAGTATAACAAATAAATATTGATGTAAATTTGAAATTATATAAATTTTATGTTATCGCTTATTCTTACGTTTTATATCATCGATCCTTGCCCTTGCACTGCGCACATCTTCAAGGCTGGAACTCAAGGAAGCCTCTGCCTCCTCAAGCAAATGATTCACATAGTCAGCTGCTCCTGCACGTATCTCATTTGATGCAACCTGAGCTCGTGCAAGCATATCAGCTCCACGCTGTCGGGCAGCGACCTGTATCGCTTCCTGGGAGCACATTTCCTTTGCACGCATCTCTGCATCTTGAACTATCTGCTCAGCCTTTGCCTTTGCGTCACCTATTATGCGATCACAGTCAAAGTCTATAAGCTTTGCTCTCTTTATTTCAGCCGGTATATTAAGACGTATGTCGTTAATAAGCTCACGAAGGCGGTCAGCATCTACTATAACCTTATGCGGTGCGAATGGTATCGGATGTGCACGGTCAATGGTATCATCCATATCCTCAAGAATTTCCTCAATATTCATTTCTACTTCTCCTTTACAAGCCTTTTTCTTATATCATCAAGTATCTGCTCCGGAACAAAGTGGCTTATATCACCGCCAAAGCTAGCAATCTGCTTTACCACACTGGAGCTGAGGTACATATTTTCTGCTGATGTAGTAAGAAACACTGTTTCAGCTCCATCATACAGTTTCTTATTAGCTAACGCCATCTGGAATTCATACTCAAAATCGCTGACTGCTCTAAGTCCCTTTACAATAGCTATTGCTCCCACTTGCTTTACATAGTCAGCCAGAAGACCATCAAAGCTCTCCACAGTAACATTGGGGATATCAACTGTTACTGAACGTATCATATTCTTCCTCTCATCAAGTGAAAAACTAAAATTAGACTTTTGCATATTAACTGATACGAGAACTATCACATGATCAAAGAGACTTGACGCTCTTGTTATAATATCAAGATGACCAAGAGTCACTGGGTCGAAACTTCCCGGACATACTGCTATTCTACTCATCCTGCATCTCATCTTCCTGGTTAATATATATTGTTACGTTTATTTTTCCATAACGGTATCTTTTCTTTACACTCAAACTGCCTACTGCGTCAGGTAATACAAGTTCCTTTTCATGTTCACACACTACCTTACCCCCTGAAACTATACGATCAGCAAGCGTGGGAAGAACTTCTTCAATCAGACCTTTGCCATAAGGCGGATCAAGAAATGCTATATGATAACGATTTCTGTCTGTTTTAAGAAAATCCTTGCCGTCAGCCTGATAACACATTGCTTTATCCTGCATATCCGCTGATGAAAGGTTGCTTCTCACAATGTTGAGAGAACGTGCCGACATATCTACAAATACAGCCTGATTTGCTCCACGGCTTATTGCTTCGATCCCCATCTGACCGCTTCCGGCAAAAAGATCGAGTACAGATGCCTCATATAAATCGAACTGTATCGCAGAAAATATTGCCTCCTTTACCTTATCAGTGGTAGGTCGAACATCCACTCCTTCAAGCGTCTGGAGCTTTCTGCCTTTTGCACTGCCTGCTATTACTCTCATTATTACATACTCCTCTATCTTTTCAGCATATTGCATTCTTTTTCATTATACATTATTTTTGTCGATTTGTCCAGAGTTTACGTAAAAAAACGCACTGTTCAGCGTTTTGCACAACGAACAGTGGACTAATATATTGAATTATTACATATCCTGTATAATCTTGTAAATTTCTTTTCCTCTTTCAATATTCACTCCTGCGACAGAAGCCAGTTCTGCCGCAGATGCATTTTTCATATTTTCCTTCGTTTTATAGTAAAGAAGAAGTTTTTGAGCCTTTTTTACTCCTATTCCCTTTACTTTCGTAAGTTCAAGTTCATAAGACTGCTTTTTGTGGCGGCTCTTCATATATGAAATTGCAAAGCGATGTACCTCATCCTGGATCTGAGTGAGCAAATTGAATGCATCCTGCTTGTGAGAGACTGCTATCTCTCCTCCATCGGAAGCTATGGCACGAGTTCTGTGCTTGCTGTCTTTTACCATGCCGAAAAGCGGTATGTCCTGTAGCTCTAACTCCTCCAGAACAGGGCGTACTGCATTTACATGACCTATTCCGCCATCTAAAAGAATAAGATCGGGTTTTCGTGAAAAGCCCTCGTCTCCATCTTGATTTACATAGTGAGTAAGGCGTCTGCGTAATGTCTCCTGCATACAGGCATAGTCATCGGGAGTATTTTTCTCAGGAAACGAAAACCGCTTGTACGCTTTTTTAAGGGGTCTGCCGTTTTCAAAAACTATCATACCTGCAACAATTGATGAAGATGAAAGATTCGATACATCATACGCCTCAATATACAACGGTGCATTTTTCAAACCCAATATTGTTCCCAGGGTTTCAAGCGCTTTAACTTCACGTGCAGTTCTTCCTGCTTTCAGTGCAAGCTCCTCCGCAGCATTGTTCCGTGAAAGCTCCGTAAACTTTACAAGAGCACCTCTCTTAGGCGTGTGGAGATATACCCTGCTTCCCTTTAGTCCGCTAAGCCATTTCTCAAGCATTTCCTCATTCTGAAGATCGGAATCAATGTAAATATTCTTAGGAATATCACTTCCCCTTCCATGATAAAACTGCCCTATAAATGACTCCAGCAGCACTGAGCTTTCGTACTCCTCTTCGTCAAAAAAGAAGGCCTGCTTGTCAAACAAACGACTGTTTCGATATACAAGTACCGATACACACTGACTGCCGCTATTGTGAGCTGAGGCTATTACATCAGCTTCTTCAACATCCGAATCAAACATCTTCTGAGTTTCACTCGCCTTTTTTACAGCAGAGATCCTGTCTCTCAACATTGCTGCACGTTCAAAGTCGAGAGCTGCCGCAGCCTTTTCCATTTCATTCTTCATCCGCTCTACAGACTCGGTACTGCCGCTCTTTATATAATCAACAGCTTCTGCTATAGTATGCGCATATTCCATCTCGGAAATGCGCCCTCTGCAAAGACCTCTGCACAAATCGATATGATAATTAAGGCATGGTCTGCCTTTCCTGAAATCACGCGGGAATTTTCTGTTGCAGGTTGGCAGCCGGAATACCCGGTTCACCTCGGCAACTGTCTCACGTGTGACAAATCCGCTCATGTAGGGACCGAGATATGCTCCAGGTTTTTCACGGTTCTTCTCGGCTGTTATCCTAGGATACGGCTCATCGGATATACGAATATAGCTGTATCCCTTGTCATCTTTGAGCAGAATGTTATATTTTGGCTGATGCTGTTTTATAAGGCTGCATTCCAACACAAGTGCCTCATACTCTGTATCCGTCACTATAAAATTATAGTCATATACATTGGAAACCATACTGGCAACTTTGGGCGTGTGGTCGGGATTCTCACGAAAATAGCTAGAAACCCGGCTTTTAAGATTCTTTGCCTTTCCTATATAGATTATCTCTCCAGAATTATTCTTCATAATATAAACACCCGAAGATGTTGTAAGCTTTGCTGTCTTTTCCCTCAGATAAGGTAAACGTGGATTCATAAGCACCTCCGGATAATTATCAGAATTCCATATTCTCTACTACTGATGAAGCAAAATCATCCTGTGTTCCGCTAAGATCGATGAGCAGCCAACCGACAGACAGAAAACTCCCAGAAGTATAAAATATAATACTTCCTTCTTTATCAAAATAATCACCTGAAAAATATATAGGTGGACAGCACTCTGCCACCCACCTATTATTTAACATCACTTCATTTTTCAAGTGCCTTCAGTGCACGCTGACCAATGTCCTTACGATAATGCATATCCTTCCAGTTTATGGATGCAACACCATCATAAGCTTTCTTCAGAGCCTCAGGTAGAGTTGCCGCTGTTGCAGTAACACCAAGAACTCGTCCGCCTGCATTTACAAGCTGTCCGTTCTCATCAGTCTTGGTTCCTGCATGGTATACAAAACAATTCTCAATCTGACCCTTTTGATCAAGTCCGGAAATCACAAGACCACTTTCATACTTCTTAGGATATCCACCGCTTGCCATTACTACACAAGCTGCAGAACCATCCTTCCACTTTACATCAAGGTCAGAAAGTCTGTTCTTCTCGATAGCTTCAATGATATCTACAAAATCAGTATCCAGAAGCGGAAGTACCACCTGTGTCTCGGGATCGCCAAAACGACAGTTGTATTCAATAACCTTTGGTCCATTTGGTGTAAGCATAAGTCCAAAATAGAGACAGCCCTTAAATGTGCGTCCCTCAGCTTCCATTGCACGGATAGTAGGCATGAATATGGTATTCATGCACTCCTGTGCAATATCGTCTGTATAATAAGGGTTTGGAGCTACTGTGCCCATGCCACCTGTGTTAAGTCCTTGGTCGTTATCAAGCGCACGCTTGTGATCCATAGAGGAAACCATAGGCTTTACTGTCTTGCCGTCAGTGAAGCAGAGTACGGATACCTCAGGTCCTGTGAGAAATTCTTCTACAACTACCTGTGAACCGCTTTCACCGAAAATTTTATCTTCCATTATCTCAGATACAGCAGCCTTTGCCTCATCATAATTCTGAGCAATCACAACACCCTTGCCAAGTGCAAGACCATCTGCTTTGATAACTGTAGGATATGTGTTTTCTGCCTCTATATACTGGAGAACCTTAGCTGGCTCTTCAAACACAGCATACTTTGCTGTTGGGATATTATACTTCTGCATAAGGTTCTTTGAAAAAACCTTGCTGCCCTCGATAATTGCAGCAGCCTTATCCGGACCAAATGTGCGAAATCCTGCCTCCTGCATAACATCTACCATGCCGGCTACCAGCGGGTCATCAGGTGCTACAAACACCATATCTACTTCAAGCTCCTTTGCAAGCTTCAGCATACCATCTATATCAGTAGCCTTTACAGGATAGCACTCAGCATACTTTGCAATACCGCCATTACCAGGTGCACAATAGAGTTTTGATACCTTCGGGCTTTCTGCGAGCTTCATGATAATTGCGTGTTCACGTCCGCCGCCGCCTACAACTAAAATTTTCATGCTGCGTCCTCCCATTAGTGGTGGAACAGACGAATGCCTGTGAATGCCATTGCCATGTTGTACTTGTTGCAGGTCATAATTACATGGTCGTCACGGATAGAACCGCCCGGCTCTGCAATGTATTTTACGCCACTCTTGTATGCACGCTCGATATTGTCACCAAATGGGAAAAATGCATCAGAACCAAGGCATACGTCAGTATTCTGGGCAAGCCACGCCTTCTGTTCTTCCTTAGTAAATACCTCAGGCTTTACCTTGAAGATGTTCTCCCATGCGCCGTCTGCAAGAACATCCATGTATTCATCGGAAATATATACATCGATAGCATTGTCTCTGTCTGGTCTGCGAATGTCGTCACGGAACTGGAGATTCATAACCTTTTCGTGCTGACGCAGCCACCAGATATCTGCCTTGTTTCCTGCAAGTCTTGTGCAATGGATTCTTGACTGCTGACCTGCGCCTATACCGATAGCCTGTCCGTCCTTTACATAGCATACGGAATTGGACTGTGTATATTTCAAAGTGATAAGTGAGATGAGCAAGTCACGCTTCTTGTCTTCCGGAATATCTTTGTTGTCAGTAACAATATTTGACAGCATATCGTTGTCGATCTTCAGCTCGTTTCTGCCCTGCTCAAATGTAACGCCAAACACCTGCTTACGCTCGATCTCTGCCGGAACATAATTTTCATCTATCTGAATAATATTGTATGTGCCCTTGCGCTTAGACTTGAGTATCTCGAGTGCCTCCGGCTCATAACCGGGAGCTATGATGCCGTCGGATACCTCACGCTGTATCATCTTCGCAGTGGGAACATCACATACATCTGACAGCGCAATAAAATCACCGTAACAGGACATTCTGTCTGCACCTCTTGCTCTTGCATATGCACACGCCAGAGGAGAAAGCTCACCCAAGTCATCTACAAAATAAATCTTCTTAAGAGTATCAGAAAGAGGAGCGCCTACAGCTGCACCAGCAGGAGATACGTGCTTGAATGATGTTGCAGCACACATTCCTGTTGCGTTCTTCAGTTCTCTTACAAGCTGCCAACCGTTGAATGCGTCCAGCAGATTGATATAGCCCGGTTTGCCGTTGAGTACTGTAATAGGAAGATCTGCACCATTCTCCATATATACTCTTGATGGCTTTTGATTAGGGTTACAGCCGTATTTTAGCAGCATTTCATTTGCCATTGTTGTTTCCTCCTCAGCAGTTCTTATTTATGATTTTTGTGCGTGTTTCGCCTGTTTGGATGTCAATGAAACGTACAAAGAGAGATACTTTGTTCTCCTCGTTGAGATTAGTCCAAAGCTTGTTTGTGAATGAATCAATATCACCTGTTACTCTTATCTTCTCCGGCTCGCCCTCAAAGCTTGGCAGCGGATTACCGTCACTCTGATAAGTGTGGATAAAGTGTCCGATGCCGTCCAGAGGACAGTCGTAAGAAAATGTGAATCTATGACAAGCTGACGGATCACCCTCAGCACTCTTTAATATAGAAAGTGAATAGGAGAAGCCGTCCTCAAGCTCAATGATACCAGAAATGCGAGGTGTATAATTAGGCTGATCCGGCTCAAACTTGCGTATTCTCAATGACTGCTCAAAGGTCTTGCCTGCTGCCATCTGCTCATAAACCGTGTCTGTCTGATCACCGTTTGTTACTATAGTGGTCTTACCGAGAACTCTTACAGGCGCATAAATGATCAGGCTCGGATCTACGAGCTTTGCAGGATCAAATGCCTGTGTACGAATGCCTTCGCCGTCTTCAACAAATACACGGTTTCTGCTGTTTTCACTTCTGCCCATGATGAAATATGCTGCTACTGCATATTTACCGCATTCAGACTTACCCAGAATTATACCTCTTCCGGGATAAGAATTATTTTTCAGCTCATTGCTGATACATTTGATTTCCATATGTTTCCTCCGTTAGTCGAGAATATATGCCTTACCGTCTACAACTTCAATTTTGTCATCGCAGAAAAGCTTTACTACCTTTGGCAGTATTTTCCACTCAGCCTGTTCCATAATGCGTCTCTGGAGAGTCTGGGGAGTATCGCCCCTTTCAACAGCTACTGGCTGCTGAATGATTATAGGTCCGCCGTCTGCGACTTCGTTTACAAAATGAACTGTTGCTCCAGATACCTTAACTCCACGCTTCAAAGCATATTCATGAACTTTAAGTCCAAAAAAGCCTTCGCCGCAAAATGCTGGAATGAGTGATGGGTGAACATTGACAATACGATTCTCATACGCCTTGATAAGCTTTTCACCCAGTATTGTCATAAACCCTGCCAGAACAATAAGGTCAGCCTTTTCCTCATTTAGAACACTGAGGAGTGCATCGGTATACTCATCAGAACTGCCGTATTCCTTTCGTGGAATAACTCTTGTTTTGATACCTGCGTTTGCAGCTCTCGTAAGAGCGTAAGCCTCATGATTGGAGGCAACAACGCAGCTTATCCTACCGTTACCAAGTCCTTCATTCTTCTGGACGTCTATAAGCGCCTGCAGGTTAGTACCGCCACCCGATACAAGTACAACTATATTTTTCATGCTGCACCTGCTTTTTACTTGAGAATTACGCCTTCTGTAGATTCAACCAACTCGCCCAGAATATATGCGTCCTCGCCGTTTGCCTTCAGTATCTCTATAGCCTTGTCAACATCCTCAGGTGATACGCTTACTATCATGCCCACACCCATGTTAAAGGTGTTGAACATATCTCTCTCCGGAATGTTGCCTGTCTTTGCAATCAGGTCAAATATCGGCAATATCTGTACATCTGCCTTGTTGATCTTTGCTGCCAGATTCTTAGGCAGAGATCTCGGAATGTTCTCATAGAAGCCTCCGCCAGTGATATGTGATATAGCCTTTACATTTACCTGCTCAAGCAGTGCAAGGATAGGTTTTACATATATCTTTGTAGGTGTAAGCAGGCACTCGCCAAGCGTAACGCCAAGCTCCGGTGAATATCTTGCCAGATTCTGCTCGTTTATAGTGAATACCTTACGAACAAGTGAAAAGCCGTTGGAGTGGATACCGCTTGACTTTATGGCAATGAGAACGTCGCCGACCTTCTGAGTGTCGGGATTCAGCACCTTGCTCTTGTCAACAACGCCTACTGCAAAGCCAGCTACATCATATTCATCCACAGGATAAAATTCAGGCATCTCAGCAGTTTCGCCGCCGATAAGCGCACAGCCTGCCTGCACACAGCCCTCAGCCACGCCTGATACTATAGACGCTACCTTCTCCGGAATATTCTTGCCCAGTGCAATATAATCCAGGAACAGCTGAGGCTTTGCTCCGCAGCAGATAATATCGTTTACGCACATGGCTACACAGTCTATACCAATAGTGTTATGCTTATTCATAAGAAATGCGATTTTGAGTTTTGTGCCAACACCGTCTGTACCTGCCACAAGTACGGGCTTTTCAATACCGGTAAGGTCAAGTTCAAAAAGTCCTCCAAAACCGCCTATACCTGTTAGCACGTTTGATGTCATTGTCTTTGCAATGTGCTCCTTCATCAGGGACACTGCCTTATAACCGGCTGTTACATCAACGCCAGCCTTTTTATAGCTTTCTGAATAGCTTTCCATTATTACCTCCGTGTAAGTCGTGTGGTTTAAATTCTTATTCTTCACCGGTCCAGCAATAGGTGCACAGCTTGCACCCTGGCAGACCAACTGCCTTCACTGTTCCCTCAAGGGACTGGAATTCAAGGGATGTGAGCTTTAATCTGCGGCATATCTCATCTCTGAGCATTCTTCCGCGCTCAGTTGATGAGTCGCAGTATTCCTTGATATAGTTTACGCCATCTGCACCCTCGTACTCATCAATTATCTGCCTTGCAATAAGCTCCATTTCAGATGAGCTTCGTGAGAAGTTCAAATACTTGCAGCCATACATTATCGGAGGACACGCTGAACGCATATGTACCTCCTTTGCACCATTCTCATAGAGAAATTCAACAGTCTCTCTCATCTGGGTGCCTCTTACAATGCTATCATCTACAAACAGGAGTTTTTTGCCCTTGATAAGCTCTGGTACAGGCAGCAGCTTCATCTTTGCAACCTTGTTTCTCATGGTCTGGTTTGTAGGCATAAAGCTTCTCGACCATGTGGGAGTATATTTGATAAACGGTCTTGCAAATGGTATACCACTCTTGTTGGCATATCCTATCGCATGAGGAATACCTGAATCCGGTACGCCGCATACATAATCAACATCAGGCAGCTGATTATGCGTCATATCATATTCAGCCATTATCTCGCCGTTTTTAGTGCGCATCACCTCAACATTAACACCCTCATAGCAGGCATTGGGATAGCCATAATATGTCCAGAGGAAGGTACATATCTTCATATCGTCCCTGCCCACTGCCATTACTTCCATATTATCCTTTGTTAGACGCACTATCTCCCCGGCCTTCAGCTCATGGTATGTTTCATATCCTAGCTTCTGGAATGCAAATGACTCCTGAGCAAAACAATATCCATCAGAACGCTTGCCTATCACAATAGGAAGTCTGCCCATCTTGTCACGAGCAAGGATTATGGAATCCTCTGTCATAAGAGCAAGAGACATCGTGCCCTTTATCTTATCCTGTGCATAGCGGATACCCTCAACAAAGGTATCTTTCTGAGCAATAAGCGCTGCTATAAGTCCACATGAATTTATGCTGCCCGAGCTCATCGTCTCAAAGTTTGCATGTCCTGATTCCAGAAGTTCATCTGAAAGCTCCTTTGCATTTGTTATGATGCCAATAGAGCTTATTGCATAGAGCCCCAGCTTTGAACGCACCATTATAGGCTGCGGATCTGTATCGCTTATGCAGCCAATACAGATAAGCCCTCGCATTTTCTCAACATCCTTTTCAAACTTGGTTCTGAAAGGAGAGCTCTCGATGCTGTGAATATTTCTCTGGAAACCAAGATCCGAAGCATATGATGTTAGACCTCCACGCCTCGTTCCCAGATGTGAGTGAAAATCAGTTCCGAAGAATACATCGGAAATACAGTCGTTAGCTGATACTGCTCCAAAAAAACCGCCCATACTTATTCTCCAAAGATTCTTCTCATTACTTCCTGATACGCTTCCTCAGTGCCTCCAAGGTCTCTGCGGAATCTATCCTTATCAAGCTTCTCATTTGTCTTTACGTCCCACAGGCGACAGGTGTCAGGAGAAATCTCATCAGCAAGGATAATTGTTCCGTCAGAAAGCTTACCAAACTCAATCTTAAAGTCAATAAGCTTGATGCCAACGCCCAGGAAAAAGTCCTTCATCACTTCGTTTACCTTGCGAGTGTAAGCCTTGATTGTGTCGATCTCCTCCTGAGTTGCAAGACCAAGTGCGAGTGCATAGTCATCGTTGATAAACGGATCACCAAGATCATCGTTCTTATAGCTGAACTCAATGATCGGACACAGAAGCTCCTTGCCCTCTTCAACGCCCATTCTCTTTGAAAAACTGCCTGCTGCAACGTTTCTTACTATAACCTCCAGCGGCACGATGGTAACCTGCTTTACAGCAGTCTCTCTGTCGGAAAGCTCCTCTACAAGGTGTGTAGGTACGCCTTCCTTTTCAAGCTGCTTCATCATGTAGTTTGCCATCTTGTTATTGATAACACCCTTGCCTACGATAGTACCTTTCTTTTCGCCGTTGAAAGCTGTTGCATCGTCCTTGTAGTCAACGATCACAACTCCATCTACATTTGTCTTGTAAACCTTCTTTGCCTTGCCCTCATAGAGCTGTTCTACCTTTTCATAGTTTGCCATTTGTTTTTCCTCCGTATTTATAATAAATTGATTAATTTTACTTATTTAATACTGTTCTGAAGATCTGAATCCTTCGCAAGAACACCATCTTCCATTTCCTTTTTCATGCCGGCAAGCTTTTCTGCGAGAGTATCGTCAGAAATCGCAAGCATCTGCACCGCAAGTATTGCCGCATTCGCTGCACCATCAATAGCCACCGTAGCTACCGGTACACCCTTAGGCATCATTACTGTAGCAAGAAGTGCATCCATTCCATCAAGCACCTTTGACTTCATGGGAATACCTATTACAGGAAGTGTTGTATTGCCTGCAAGGACTCCGGCAAGATGAGCTGCCATTCCTGCTGCTGCAATAATTACACCAAAACCATTTGCCTTGGCATTTTCTGCAAATGCTATTGCCAGCTTAGGTGTGCGGTGTGCAGACAGAACGTGCACCTCATACTCCACGCCAAATTTTTCCAGCTCTGCAAACGCAGCCTTAACTACAGGCAGATCGCTGTCGCTGCCCATGATGACTGCAACTTTTTTTGACATATTACCCTCTTTTCTTCGTACATTCGTACGAGATTATTTTCTTTATATCAAGACTCCTGTTTTAGTACAAGAGCCTCATAAAGTTTCCATTTTCCTTCGGCGTTCTCCTTGAACGCCAGTCTCAATTTATATAGATCATCTGCATTTACAATAGTCTTATCAGTTACTGCTGTATCTTCATCTTTTGATACAAGATGAATCGAGGTCTCGAAGTATATTGTCCTACCGTCAGCATTATCCAAGCTATATACATAAAGCTCGGTAAGCTTCTCGCCATTCCATTGCAGCTTTTCGCTGAAAACTGACTCTACCTGAAGCTGAGACGACGAATCAGTAATCGCATTGAGTTCGTCCGGATGTCCGGATCTGTAAGCATCCAGAAAAGCAATCAGCATTTCTGATATGTCTCTCCATTCCCACCATTCCGCATAACTCAGCAGACTTGATTCATCTATATTAAGAGTAAATGACACTGGTCCACTATATCTTGAGATATTTATCCCTATAAGCTCTAACTCTGTTCCCTGACGCCATACATACTCATCACCGTCTATATCAATTCGTACAAACGTACCCTCAAGAGTAAAATCATCTGCCGCTTCGGAAATAAGAAGCCTGAACTCAGGATCATAGAAATAATACCTGCCGTCTTCAGCCAATTTTGCTGTATAAATAAGGTCACTCTGCTTTTCGATCTCATCATAAACAAAAGGAACTACTACATCCCCCTCGCTGTCAATGACACCATAAAGAGAGTCTGAACGCACAACGAGCCTTGCTTTGAAATAGCTGTCGCCTATAGGTTCAAGTTCAGCCCACTCTGCTTCAAGGATTATAGTACCGTTTTCATCTCTTAAACCGTAAAGTCCATTATCATCTTCAAAAATAACGCTCTCAGTTTCAGAATCATCCCTATTTACCGCATATGGAACAGACTCACTGCCGCCTGCCGTTTCTTTGTTTACGCTCATATGAAATACTACTATCGCTGCTGTAAGTATTAGGATCACTGCTACAAGAAATATTACAAGAAAACGTGTGTGTTTGTTCACTTGCTCTCTTCCTCGTCGGGACGTACATACTTTTCAGTCTCATGTATGATATATAC
>CALXBL010000022.1 GCA_944386525.1 uncultured Ruminococcus sp.
TTCCTGCTTGATTGTTCTTTGATTGAAATTTTAACCCCGATTTCAGACAACGAAATCGGGGTTTTTGGACAGACAGATTACAGCGGTTCTATTTTTATCCCTGCGATGATCTAACGATAATATAAAGTTTAATATTTTTTATTATACCCCTTGCAGTTCTAATAAAAATGAAGTATAATAATAAAAACTGCTTTTGACGCATAAAGGAGATATTGCCATGAAACGATGCCTTATCATTGTTGACTATCAGATCGACTTTATAACAGGTTCTCTGGGATTCAATGGGGCCGAGGCTCTGTCCGATGCCATTGCTGATAAAATATCCCTATACCGCAACAGCGGTGATGACGTTATTTTTACCTTTGACACCCATGATATAAACTATCTCAACACTCAGGAAGGGAAAAATCTGCCTGTAGTCCATTGTATAAAGGGCACATCAGGTCATAAGCTGCATCCAAAGATAGAAAAGCTTCGTCAGCCGAATGATAGGTGTTTCAATAAGCACACCTTTGGCTCTGCAGAACTGTTTGACTATCTAAGAACACACTCTTATACAAGCATTGAACTGTGCGGTCTTGTTTCAAATATATGCGTTATATCAAATGCCGTTCTTTGTAAGACTGCTCAACCGGAAACTCCTGTCATAGTTGACGCACGCTGTACTGCCGGCGCAGATAAGGCGATGCACAATGCGGCTATGCTTGTTATGAAAGGTATGCATATACAAATCACAGGACAGGAGGATAAAGAATGAAACGTGAAAATCTCGCCATGCTCTGCGACTTTTACGAATTTACCATGGCAAATGGATACTTCAAAAGCGGCAGCAGCAACAGAATAATGTACTTTGACTTGTTCTACCGCAGCGTTCCTGACGGCGGAGGATTCGCCATTGCAGCAGGTCTTAGCCAGGTCATTGAATATATCAGGGAGCTTCACTTTGATGATGAGGACATCGACTTCCTAAAACGCAAAAACATTTTCGATGAGGATTTCCTTGCATATCTCAGAGATTTCCGTTTTACCGGCGATATATGGGCAGTACCTGAAGGTACTCCGGTATTTCCAAATGAACCCATCATGACAGTGCGAGCTCCTGCAGCGCAGGCTCAGCTTATCGAGACTTACCTGCTCCTTGCTGTAAACCATCAGTCGCTTATTGCCACAAAGGCAAATCGAATTGTACGTGCCGCTGAAGGCAGAACGGTTCTGGAGCTTGGCTCAAGACGTGCTCAAGGTGCTGACGGTGCCGTGCTGGGAGCAAAGGCTGCATATATAGGCGGCTGTCATGGGACAGCGTGTGTACTGACAGATCAGCTCTATGGTGTGCCTGCTGCCGGAACTATGGCTCATGCCTGGGTGCAGTCATTTGATGATGAATACGAGGCATTTGCTACATTTTGCCAGCTCTATCCCAACAACGCAACACTTCTTGTCGACACTTACAACACTCTGAAAAGCGGCATTCCCAACGCTATAAAAGCTTTCAAATCGGTGCTGCTGCCTATGGGTATCACAAAGTGCGCCGTACGCCTTGATTCCGGAGATATTGCGTATCTCTCCAAAAAGGCAAGGAAAATGCTTGATGATGCCGGTCTCACTGAATGCAGGATAGTAGCCTCAAATTCTCTGGATGAGCACCTTATAAGAGACCTGCTCAGACAAGGCGCAAAGATAGATGTTTTCGGCGTGGGCGAACGGCTCATAACTGCAAAGAGTACTCCCGTTTTTGGAGGTGTATATAAGCTTGTGGCTGTTGAAAATGAGGACGGAACTATTGAGCCTAAAATAAAAATAAGCGAAAATGTCATCAAGATTACCAATCCCCATTTTAAAAAGCTATATCGTTTTTACGACAACGCCACAGGCAAGGCACTTGCTGATGAACTATGCCTGCATGACGAGGAAATTATATCAACGCAGCCGCATACAATCTTCGACCCAAATGCCACATGGAAAACCAAAACTCTCACAAATTATACCGCAAAGCCGCTCCTTGTTCCCATATTCAAGGGCGGAGAGCTTGTATATGACGAGCCATCTCTTAGTGAGATAAGAGAAAGCTGCCTCTGCCAGATAGACAACCTATGGGACGAGGTCAAGCGTTTTGAAAACCCTCACACCTACTATGTAGACCTTTCTCAGAAGCTATGGGATATAAAACATAGCATGATTGAAGAGAAAAATAAGGGTCTCAGATAAACTAAAGAAAGACGTGATAATATGCCAGAATATATGAATTATATCAGGAGAGTTGAGCCATATATCCCCGGAGATCAGCCCGATTTTTCCGATATGATAAAGCTGAACACCAACGAAAATCCATATCCGCCCTCACCAGAGGTTTTAAAGGCAATAGAATCCTGCTCACTTGAAAGTCTCAGGCTCTATCCGGATCCTGCCTCCAGAAAGCTCAACAAGGCTATTGCGGAAAGATATGGCCTTAATGAAGAACAGGTGTTTACAGGAGTTGGCTCAGATGATGTAATCGCTATGTGTTTCCTGACATTTTTCAATTCAGACAAGCCTTTGCTCTTTCCGGATATAACTTATGCATTTTATCCTGTATGGGCAGAGATGCTCCGTATACCTTATGAGCTTGTACCTTTGAACGATAGCTTTGAAATCGTCCCTGAGGATTACAACCGTGAAAACGGCGGTATAATCTTCCCTAATCCAAATGCACCTACCGGAGATCTGCTCCCAATTGAGGCTATTGAATCGATCATAAAAAACAATCCCGATTCAATCGTCATGGTCGACGAGGCATATATTGACTTCGGCGGAGCTTCGGCTGTGCCGCTTATCAACAAGTATCACAATTTGATAGTTGTACAGACTTTCTCAAAATCCCGTGCCCTTGCCGGTATGCGTATAGGCTACGCAATGAGCAATCCGGAGATTATAAAGGCTCTCAACGATGTAAAGTATTCTTTCAACTCCTATACGATGAACCGTCAGGTCATTGAGGCTGGAACTGCTGCTATAAAGGACGAAAAATACTTCCAGAGCATTACAAGTAAAATAATAGCTACAAGAGAACGTGCCAAAGCAGAATTCAAAACTTTGGGATTTGAATTCTGCGACTCAATGAGCAATTTCCTGTTTGTAACACATCCCGATCATGACGCAAAGGCACTCTTTGATGCTCTCAAAGAAAAACACATCTTCGTCCGCTATTTCAGCAGCAATCCCCGCATAAAACAATACCTTAGAGTTACTATTGGCACTGATGATGAAATGGATAAGCTGTTTGAATTCCTGAGAGACTACATGAAAAAGTGACAAATTAAAAGGCAGACTGACCAAAATGTCAGCCTGCCTTTACCATTATGAAAACTGTAAGCTATAAATGCTTACCATACCCTTCAGCTCAATCTTCAAATCAGCTATACCACTGAATCTTTCAATGGGAATAATGTAAGACGCAAATGCATCAAAGCTTTCAGACGGCTTTATGCGAGCCTTTCCAAGCAGTTTTTCATCTGCATATATCTCAATGCCGGCAGCATTGCACGGTGCAGCTGCCATTATCTCAACTGCAGTAAAGTCTTTGAAGTCTGCATTTTTTAGAATAAGATTTCCGCCCCAATCGCCGCTTATCATGTACCAATCATTCATAAGCTTTGAGAAATCCATTTTTGCATTGCGGAATGCATCGTAATTTTTCAAAAGAGTCATTCTGCCAAGATCCCTCGGCGGTATAGTTTCACCCTCTATCTCAGCATTGCAGATCAGACGTATATCGTCAGACGCAGCACCTGCCATGAAAGTATAGCCTCCCATCTCCAGAACACGCTTTTCTCTCGACACATCGTAAAACTCCAGGGCACGGAACGGTATCTCTATTTTGACCAAAACTCTTTCGTGAGCCTTTATATTCACACGTTTAAATCCGCAAAGCTGCTTTATAGGACGCTTAACAGACGGAGTGTTCTGTCTGAAGTATATCTGAACCACCTCGTCGCCATCACGATCTGTAGTATTCTCAACATCAACAGTACATATTATACGGTCGCTCTGCTGCTCAATATTCATATTGCTGTACTCAAATGATGAATAGGACATTCCATGTCCAAAAGCATATAATGGCTTTCCTGTGTAGTAAAGATAGGTGCTGTCGTTGGCGATAATATCGTATTCCATAATATCAGGAAGCTCATGCTCGGATGTGTACCATGTGATCGGACATCTTGCGGCAGGATTGTTTTCTCCTGTTAAAGTTGCGGCTACCGCCGTTCCAAGCTCTGCGCCTGCATGAGTCGTATATAATATTGCCGGCAAAGTCTCCTGCTCCTCGCATATGGAAAACGGATAGCTTGCTGCTATTACAAGAACTGTGTTTGGATTTGCCTTTCTAACAGCGCTTATAAGCTCCTGCTGATGAGTGGGAAGTGACAAACTCTTTCTATCATAGCACTCTCTTGCCACCTGCATTGGGTGATTGCCAAGAACTACTACTGCTGTATCAGTCTTTGCAGCAAGTGCAGCCGCACGCTCTATACCGCTTTCAACAATTATACGTTCAAAACGTCTGTCCTCAGACGGACGTGACGCCGGAACAACTGACAAAACATCATTCTCAGCTACAGCAATATCCATATCCCAATCAAACCATGCTTTATATCTCCACGTTCCATCGGGAAGCTGTGTGGGCTTTAACCACTCCTTTATGAACCACTCATACGGAGTATCGCTTATCGCCTTATAGCAACTGTTATCTTCAATCATATATTTCCCGTTTTTGCAGGACTTGAAATTGAGACTGCCAAAATCCCAGTCGTGATACTCAAACTTTTCAGATACGCCTATCTCCTGAGCCACTGCACGTACAACATTATCTTCCCCAACAGACAGATACTTGCCATTCCTACACGAGCGAACAGCTGCTATATCGTATCCGTTGTCAAAGTAAACATTTTCAGTTCCAAATGCTTTTTCTATGCCCTTGCGTATGCTTATTCCATATGAAGCAACACCGGTGTACCAGTCACGATAATTTTCATCGGCAACAGGACCTATAACTGCAACAGTACCACTCTTTTTAAGCGGCAGAAGCCCATCATTTTTCAAAAGGCAGACCTGCTCCATGGCAGCACGTCTATTTAAAAGACGACTGCTTTCACTGTCGGGCTCAACCTTCATATCCTTGTATGGATGCTCGTCATCAAACTGACCAAGACGCATTCTTGCAGCAAGACTTCTGCTAACTGCATTATAAATATCATTTTCAGTCACTATGCCTTTTTCAAGGCCTCTATATGCTGCCTGAGCAACCATCTCCGCATCATCAGTCATAACGTCTGTACCAGCTCTGAGTGCCGCTGCAAGAGCCTCTGAATGAGTTTTGTGGGAACGATGAGCAAGAACATTCTGGGAGAAGTCTGCACCGTCTGTTACGATAAAGTCAAGTCCCCATTCGTCCTTAACAAGTCTCTCCAGATCTGGATTCATACACGCCGGAATGCCTGCGATCTCATTATATGCACACATTATAGAATGTGCCCCGCCCTCAGTTATCGGTACTCTAAACGCCTCATAATAATACTCATGGAGCGTTCTCATACTAACATCAGCTGAACAATTTACCCTATTCTCCTCATTATTATTTGCACAGAAGTGTTTCAACGTAGGCACTGTCTTATAATAATATGGATGATCTCCGGCAAGACCCTTTGTATACGCCTTGGTCATTTCACCTATAAGATAGGGATCTTCCCCGTATCCCTCCTCTGTTCTGCCCCATCTTGGGTCACGCTCCGGATCAACTGTAGGTCCCCAGAGCATCAGTCTGCCCTCAGGCTTCTTCTGATGATAGTATCTTGCTTCATCTCCGGCGATCTCTCCCAGTCTCTCCATAAGCTCGGGGTCAAAGGTTGAGGCAAGTCCTATTGGCTGCGGAAAAACTGTGCTTATCTCCTCAGGATCCTTGGATACATATCCTCTCGCCACCTCGCAACCCACATACCACTCGCCTATTCCAAGCCGTGGTACAGGAAGATGGTGCGTTGACAGCATATGTATCTTTTCGTCAAGTGTAAGTCTGCTCATAAGGTCGGCAAGCCGCTCTTCATGGCTATAATTTTTGTCTTTGAATATCATGGTAATTTTCCTCATTTCCATTTGGTATTCTATGGACTTATTATAGCAAGAGCAGACCCACAAGTTGTTGACTTTTTGAAAATATTATAACTCTAAAAAGATAATGTCTGCCGCATAATCGCAGCAGACATTCATCGTTTTATCTTTGGTGCTGTAAGTTCATAGCTTTCATCGATCAGCATAAAAACCTCCTCTGCCTCGACGCTTCCGTCAAGGAGTATGGTCACCCAATGCTGCTTATTCATATGATATGCCGGAAGGTAACCTTTTTTTTGAATTAAAGAACCTACAAACTGAGGCTGACATTTTACATTGAGTATGTCTATCTTTCCATAGCCGTCAAGACCTAAGGTGCTGCGCTTTACACTCAGCATGACTGCATACCACTTTTTATTTGTCTTATGACGAAGCACTCCGGAATCCGGTGTACTTTCCCACAGATACTCCGGATGAGAACCATAGTTCTCCTCTGCATATTTTAAAACAATGTCTCTGTCAGCTTTCATATATCCTCCAGTAATTGCCATTGATTATTACCTATTCAACCAGTGATGCACGCACAGCAACGCGATATGTTCCGCTAAGATTACAAGTGAAAAGAGTTATATCCCACTCCTCACTGCCATTCTCCATAGAGAGCACATCGTGTCCGCCAATGAGTTCGCTGTGTATCACACTGTAGGTATGAACCACGCCGTTACCATCGGTAAAGTATATCTCATCGCCGGGCGAAAGACGTGATATCCGCCCGAAATGACAGCTATAATTATGAGCCGCAATGACCAGATCGCCGGTCTCAACCGAACCTGTATAACGACATGGAGCAACTCTTAGATTTGTATAGCTCCAGTCGCTTATTACCGGTAATTCAACTCCCAGAGATGGTATATATAACACACCCATGTAGGAATAGTCGTCTACCCAATACACAACTTCCTCTGTATACTCATTACCGTCCTCATACTCGGCGAAAATATCTGCCTGAGGAAGTGTTGTATGCAGTGTCTCCTCGCTCTTTGAGGTGTTGTCAGTTAAAGTATTTGTTCCGTCTGTTACTCCAGCTGTTTCGAGCGTTATTGAATATGAGTCGTTTTTTTCAAAGTGAGACTCCGGCATCTGCGATTTCAGCTGTTCGAGAATGATTGCCGTTTTTGTTTCAGTACTATAATCCTGGTTCCAGTTATACAGCAGCAGGAACAATGCTGCAAGCAACAGCACAGTTCCCGCTGCCATGAGGAGCGTTCCTCTTTTAAGCTTCATTATAATTGCCTCGCTTATTTCTTCTTATTAAGCCTCCAGCCAACTGTGAATAATATTAAGCCACCTGCACCACACACAGGAACGGGCCACCATAGCTGTCCTGTTTGAGGGAGTTTGCCTGGCTTTGTGGTAGTTGTTGCGGTGATAACTGTACTGCCTGCAGTAGTCACTGTTTTAGTGGTTGCTGCAGAAGTTGTCGTTTCGGTTACAATAGGCTGTGAGGTTGTAGTTGTAATGTCTGTTGTGTCAGAAGTTATCGTAGGACGTGATGTCGTTGTTGCATCAGTTGTAGTTGAGGTCGTAGTCGATGTAGTGGTTGCGGTAGTATAATTCTTGATATCACGGTTGTTTACAAGTACATACTGAGTTTCGTTATTGCGATAGACTACCTTATAGTCACCCTGAATATATATCTCCTTAACACGCCATACTGCCGAAGTATCGCCAGTCCAGTCGTATGTCCAGTTATTTTTATCGTTCAGTTCAACGGTCTCAACGAGGACATTATCCCGATATATCTCAACCTGAATGCGCACCGGACGCAACTGAATGTAGGAATCATCATACTGCCAGACTTTCTTTACACGATACACAGCAGCATCTAAGGTGGGCTTATCACTCTTTGATATCTTTGCATAGGAAGTTACCCTTTCACCGTCTTTGACTTCAATGAGCATTGGAATGGGCGTGTAGATATACCGACCTGAAGAAAGCCTTTCTCCTGCAATAAGATAAACTCCGTCCTGAAGACCGGTGAAAGTTATCTTTCCGGATGAGTAAGCGACCTGAGTATCCACGGGCTGAACATCATCGAGAACAGCATAGTTTTCGAGAGTATAAGCTGCATCCTGCAAGGCAGTAGATGTAAGCTCCGGTATGAATACAGGATAATCGGCGAAATCATCTTGCAGCTCAATAGAATCATGAGAAAGTTCGCCGATGCGATAGACGTTCATGGTAAGCCCCACAACAGCTTTATCCTCCAGCTTGCATATGAGCTCCACAGAGCCGCTGTCTGAGGCAGCAGATGTAACAAAGAGTCCAGCCAACAGCCAAAGTACAGAGGCAACAGCACAAAGCACAGCACCAAATCTGTGGCAAAAGCCTGAGCGCATATCAATCACCGTCCTTATGGGGAGAAATAATCTGATTAAAAACATCTTTTGGAGAAATGGAATTGCGTTTACGGCTGCTAATTATCCAGAAAGCTATAAGACCAATAAGCAGCGGTGCACAAAGTACAGGCACGACTAACATTGGATCGACCTGAACGGCGTCGGAAACAACTTTTATGTTGTGGGGATAAACAGTTTCAACACGCTTAGCTCGAACAAGCAGGCGATGGGAATTGATACCGTAAGGAGTACAAGTCATTAGAGTGACATAGTCCTTTCCATCAACGATGGCGAGTTTATCCATCTCGTGAGGAAGGACGATGAGTATCTCCTCGACCTCATAGGTGAGTATTTCGTTCATGACAGTAATAGTAAAGGTATCGCCCACATAGAGTTTATCAAGGTCGCTAAAAAGGCGAGCCGACGGCAGACCACGATGAGCGGAGATAACACAGTGAGTAGAAGCACCGCCCACAGGAAGAGAAGAACCCTGCAGATGACCTGCAGCAACGTTGAGTACCTCGGCGGAAGTACCATGGTAAATGGGCAGCTGAACCTGAATAGAAGGGATAGAGATATAACCCATAATACCGGTACCGGAGATATTGAGAATATCATTATAGGCGGGAACAGCATCGACCGAGGAAAAAGGGTCATAAACGTCGGTAAGACAATCGTTATACCAATGAGCTTGACTCAGTATGCTGTCGTATTGGGAATCGTCGAGTTCTTCGACTTTCTGGTCGTAATTTGCGATAGCGTAGCTCTGTACTTTGGAATTCCACCAGTCGCTAACTGTAGGGTAGAGCATTACGGAGATCCCCACGAGTAATATAAGAGCAAGTATTATAGTTGAAAGAGAGATTCGTTTTTTTCTCATGGAGTCCTCCCTAATGCCCGGCGGCGCAAAGGCCGCCGGATTTGATTAGGTTATCCGTAAATTACGGATAATATGTGTTCGTATTACTTTTTGGAAATTCTCTTCTTGGAAACCAGCAGCACGCCTGCACCAATTGCCAGTGCTCCGCCGCCTACGTAGAAGATTGTGGTACCGATGCCGCCAGTGCCTGGCAGAGTGGAACCAGATTTATTGACAATTGTATTGTTCATATTAGAACTGCCTGTCAGATCAAGATTTGCGGCTGTGCCAGCAGCATTTTCTTCATGGGTTGCTTTTATTGTAATTTCTGTGTCAGCACAAGTATTATAACCAGAAGGTGTTGTTGTTTCCTTGAGTATATATGTACCTGCGTCTAAGCCAATAATGTCGAATTCACCTGTATCCGCAGCAGAGAACAGTTCTGTGCCATTACTATCATCAGTAGCATCAACCCAACCAGTTAACTTATTGCTAGCATCAAATGTTGCAACCTTAGAGGAGTCTGAATTGTAAAGCTTAAAGCCAGCACCTGATAATGGATTTTCACCATCTGTCTTAGTATTGTCTACCTGATATGTGAATACCCATACATAATCTTCTGGTGTCTGACCATCAGCTGTGCCTGTTCCGGTAGAATCAGGATTGTTTGAGTAGTCGAGATAAACCTTGTTGTTGTTTGTCTCAATGTCAGTGCCTGTAGCCGTGTTAACAACAGCATTTTCATTAAGGTGTGCGTTGTAGATAACTTCAACCTTTACTTCGCCTGTACCCCAATTTGAAACATGCGGTTTAACATCATCAATAGTAAGTGTCCATGATAAACCGGCTTTATCCGGAGCTTCAGTTGCTGTTTCAGTATAATTAGCTGCTTCAAGTGGTGTACCATTTACTGTAACGCTTGCAATTGATTCAAATGTTACACCAGCAGACATTGTATCATTAAACACTAACTTATAAGTATCATAAGCTGCTAAATCAGCATCTGCTGGAATTGTAGCAACCAGCTTAAACTGGAATGATTCATTGATAGCATGGTCAGCAGATTCGCCCCAACCCTCAGTTGCATCAGCGTCAGCATCAAGTATTTCATCAAAAACCTGCTTATCTACAGTTGGCTTTGCGTTCTTAATGTCAATAATAGCATCACCGGCTACCTGAACAATATATGCAGAGTTCGCATCGTCTGCATCATCTAAGTTAGTTACATCCTTAACGATATAATAACCATCAGTAAGATTATCAATTGTTACTGATTCACCTGATGAGGTTACATCTTCACAAGCTTTAGTATCACTCAAAGTGAATTTAGAAATAATATCTCTTGCATCAATAGTACCAGTCAACTCTGTTATAATCGTATCAGATACTGATTCTCCTTCGGTTACAGGTGTTCCATCATAATCTGTTACACCTGTACCCCACTTGATATCACTAAGTACATTTCCACTGGAAAGTGTACCAGTAAATACCTGATAAACTTCAAATGTGTGTGCCTGTGTTGCAGAAATACCATTGATCGTAATAGATGCCGCATCAGCCACAAAAGCCGAAGACATAGGCACTGCCAGACAAGCTGCTGCCAAGATAGATGCTGTAAAAGCTGCGATTCTTCTAATGTTTGTGTTTTTCATAATTAACTCTCCTTTTCAATACGTTGTACCGGCGGTGCGGCTTTTTAAGCTGCCGCACCCGCTCCGGTGTGGATAAATTTTGTTTTATCTTACGACGTTACTTCTTTCGTCGTTTGATCCGTGTAACTCCGGCGAGCATACTCAGCAGTACCATTGCACCGCCTGTGTAATAGTATACTCCTACTCCTACCCCGCCGGTGGAGGGCATTGTTGCAGAACTTATTTTCTTATTCTGCACGGTTATATCAGAATTTCCTGCGTTTGATGCGTTGATACAGTATACTGTATCCCCATCACCATCATCAAAGCTGTAGGACACATCATATCCAGCTGCACTGGTGCTATCCTCCTCTGCCCAGTAGTAGTACGCATTACCGCTATCGTCATATGCCGGCAGATTCGCTATTGCTGCTTGCCATTCTTCAGAACACGTTATGCTTTCCCCGGTAGATTCTCCGGATAATTTCCAGATTGCTGTATTCTGATTAAGGGTTAGTGTTCCTACAAGAATTCCGTCTCCAGCAGTCGCCATGAGCAGCTGTTGGTTGATTGCGGAGTATAGTACATTTGAACTTCTGCTTAATAATAGAGTGTTTTCCGTACTTACTGTAATGGTCAATGTGTATGGTTTAGAAGTACTAACATCACTATCATAAATGCCAACATCACCATTGTAGTTTGCGAATGATGTTGTATTAGTACTTACATCATATGTACCTTCTGATTGATTGCTGTTAATAATTGTACCCCAGCCTACACCTACACCATAAATGTAAACGGTGCTAGAAGTACCTCCACTTCGCTCTAAGCTATAACTTATAGGAACTAAATCTTTTAGAGTGGTATCTGATTTTATTGTATTTATTCTCACATTACCACCATCATTATAATCATTATCAATTGTAATTGTAATTGTTCCTTTTGTTTTATTGTAAGTATAGTTATAAATAATAGTATTATTATTGCTATTTGATAATGTTCCAGTTATTATTTCATCACCTGTATCCCCCCCACCGGCTGTTGTAGTGGTAGTTGTAGTAGTTGTTGTCGAAGATGTTGATGTAGTTGTTGTTGTGGTGGTTGTGGTAGTTTCACTAGATGCTTTTTCTATGGTATAAGAAGAAACAGTTACCGAGCTATTAGGCCACCACACTTGAAATTGTGCGTCTGATATATCAGTATCTATCTCAATCACCACAGTCAACTCACCATTTGAATTGAAATTACCTTCCCATGGATATTCATTACTCCAAGTACCATTAATGTTTCCACATAAGCATCCGTTTGCGGAAGAACTGCCACTTTCATATTTCAGATTAACAGTTACTTTATCCCCAGCACTTAAACTTTGTAGATATAATGGCAATGATTGACCACCACTACCTTCTTCATTTACCGTTATTATAATTGCAGCAGCATCATAGCCATTCTTTGACGCTGTAATAGTAGCTGTACCAGCTTTAAGTGCAGTAATTGTATTTTCATTAACTGATACTACAGTTGGATCACTTGATGTCAGCGATGCATCACTCGGCGTTGGCGTTATCGTTAATGTATCGCCTACCGTCATTGTCTGGTTAGTAGATGGATTTAGTGTTATCACGCCCTTATTAACAGTCAAGTTAATGGTTCCAGCAGTGTAGCCATCCTTTGAGGCTGTGATAGTTACGCTGCCATTTGATACACCTGTAACTAAACCACTATTAACATCAACCGTTGCTACATTTGTATTACTTGACTCATAAGTTATGCCTGATGTATCACCACTATCTGATAGGGTTGCTGTCAATTGAAGTGTTTCTCCTACCTTTAGAGATGTTGCACCATTTGCAGCTGATAACGTAATACTTTTTGCAGGCTCAGTCGTAGTTATCGTTGTAACTATCGGGGCATGAGCTTTGTCTGCAGAACGGTAAATATTTATATTTACCGAATTATTTGATCCATCTATCCACTCCTTTTTCACCTTCAAGCTAAACAGCTTGATATTCTTAATGGTAATCTCTCCAGTATTTATACCATCGTTGTTATCATAGAAAGGCTCATAACCGGAAAAGTTTTCCTGCACTCTGTAATAATATTGACTGCCATTAGAATCAGTCTTATCGAGATTACTGTAAGTGTAGGTGTCGCCTGATCTTGTTGGCGTTGCAGAAACGTCAGTCCATGTTGCATCATCTCCGTTTGATGTTGATCGCTGTAAGGTCAACGCATTGGTGATATCCTGCGAGGTGCCTCCAATCCACATTTTATTCACCGTAATAGATGTCTTTTCTATTGTCCTGGTATTAGTAACCGTAATGGCAGCACTACTGGATTCACTGATCGCCTGACCATTAGCACTGTAGCTAACACTCCAGCCTGTCGGGACACTTTCCTCTACAACATAGTAAACATATCCACTTTCAAGATCACTGAGCGTTTGGCTCCAGTTACCAGTACTATCTAAGTTGATATCTTGCACGTATGTATAAAGTTCAGTGTTTACTGTTTGCGTCCCGTCAGAGCCTGTGATGTAAAAATCATCTGGGACTTTGTCGATGTTCGTTGGTGCTTGAACTGTAGTTGTGGAACCACCGTAATGCGTATTAATTGCCTGATAAAAAGCATTTGCTATAGCAGCATATCCATCAGCATTTGGGTGACATCCATCATATAATTCATCTCCAACAGCAGACTTTATATCAACATAATATATTTCTTTGCCAGCAGCCTTTTGTTCAGCAACTAATGCTGAAAGCATACTATTATATGAAGTCACTAAAGTGTCCCATTGTTGTTGAATATAGTTTTTTGTTTCCTCTGTATCAGACCATTGATTATACTGTGGAATACCTCTTGAATTACTCCAGTCCAAAGCTGTGTATCTTGGAATTGATCCAACAAATACAATAGCATCTGAGGATTTTGCATAAATTGCACTTAATAAGCTTTCATACTTATTTTTTAATGTTTCATCACTCGTATTGTCAGATGTAATAGCAACATTTGAATTGATAATATCATTTGTTCCTGCAATTACGCAAACTATATCAGGAGTATAAGACGACCATGTCATTGCAGCACTAATATCATCTATTTTCCGTCCATCTTCTGCTACTGTATATACACTTGCGTTATCATAACCATTTCCTGAGGTCAAATAGGTGTTTTGCAGCACATACGGATATCGAACATTTTCAGGTAAAGCATTAAATGAACCCTTTGTAATAGAATCACCTAATGCCACAATATTGAGGTCTGCCGGTATATCGGCATCGCCACCCGAACTGCCTGTAGTTTCAGCCAAACGTTTGTACAGTTTTAAAGTAAGCGAGTTTTGATCAGTTGCAATCTCTGTTCCTGAATCATTTTTCCACTTCTTATTGATAGTCAAGCCACCCGGCTTATAGTTGGTAATCGTGATATTCTGAGATGCTGAATATTCAGTTCTATCATATCTTACTTCGTATCCCTCAGGAACACTCGTTTCCACAGGATAGTAATAGTAACGATCACCACTATCACTCTTTACAGGCAGATCCAGCCAGGTGTATTGCCACTGAGTGCTTGGATTAAGCGTCACTTCACTTGATACGCCTTCAATACTAACAAGTTCTACATTTTCTGGAAGGTTCGTTTCAGTAATACTCTTGACCTCATCATCAGTCAATTGCCTTGTAGAACGATATAGCTTTACAGTGATATAATCGCTCGCACTCGTATGAGTATCATTACCATCACCCCAGACTTTTTCCACAACAACATCAGCCCTTGAATATTGGTTACTCTTATTAACTATAGTATATTCACCAACTGTTCCAACAAGATTTGGTACATAGCTGGGAGCTGAGTAATTGTAAAATACTGAAGAGTCAAAACCTGAAAGATCCTCTTCGACTCTCAAAGTAGTGTAATCACTAAGATACTTTCCATCTGGCAGATTATCTTGAAGCTGAGTTGCTGTAAAAGTCTTTTGCCAACTGTCTGTAGATGTTAAAGTATTGCTAAACAGAAGTTCTTCTGTTTTATCGGCCTTTACACCATAAACATTAATAGGAATTTCAACAGGATTTCCGTTAACTTTTGGTATGTCACTTTCAACCATTTCAACGTTATCTGCATAGAACCATTCTTTCTTGATAGTCAGACCAGAGGCATTGGTTACCGAAATCGTACCATCACTGTTTAGTGCATTGCCAACATAAACAGCTGTATATTCTCCGGTAGTATCACCTGATTTGTAAGAGCCATCGTCCTGAAGTTCATACCATGTTGAGCCACTATCAATTGAGTAAGCTGTTTCTTTTACATAGTAGTAAATAGGCTTCTCTGTTTTTGATGTATCATCATACTTACCTGTTGGTAAATCTGACCATTGCGCAACATTTGTACTAACACTACAATCTATTTCTTGTTCTGCATTGAATCCACTGCTTGGCAAACCAAGATCAGATGCGGTCACTTCATTCAAATCAGTACCTGTCGGGAATGTGTTTGACTTCTTGTATGACCAGTATAGTTTAACTTTAACCCTATAATTAGTTAAGTTTGTTACACCTGCCCAACTTTTATTTACTGTAATATCTATCAAATTGTTGTTATAGATTCTTAAAGCACCGCCTGATGAGGCAATATTTGTAACTTTTTCAGAATCAACACCTGTCGGTAAATTTGTTGGTATTCCCTGGTATGAGAAATAATGAGTTGAAACATATTTATTCAAAAAGCTTAAATGCACTTGATCTGTAACACTGTCTGGACTTGATAAATATGTTTTAATAAGCTCTTCTAATGATTTGTATGTTGTATGCGTAAAATCAAGATTAGAGCCTTCATATCCATCGGGAACTTCAACTTCTATCAATTTATAAAGTGTGTTTGTTTCAAGTGAAACTTGATAAGTTTTGCTATTTGTAATCTCAACCTTAACAGCATTATCAGGAATAGCGTCACCACTTTGTATTGTATTTGAATACGTCCATTGGTGTTTCTCAGAACTGGAATCACTGCTCGTCACGGGATCTTCTATTACGAAGTACCAACCGGAATTTGCTGCGTCATATTTTGCTGCATAAAATTTTGCGTTCAGTGACAAACCATAGTTACTGATATCAGTTTTCTTGATACTTGGCATGCCGTCTGTTGTAATTGTAGCTGCAGATGCGTTGACAACAAACGACGTATCATCAGCGGAATCTGTAGCACTATTAATTCCCGAATCAAGAGTGATTTCGTTATTAGCGCTAAATACCACATCTCCGTAATTATCCTTTGTAACTATTTCGTTATCATAGTAGAGCTGATATCGATAAGTGACTTTCATTGGTGTTGCATCTGGAACGGTAAGGTTGAGACGTGTTGTATGAATATTTGTTTGTGTTCCGGTTACTGTAATAGTACTATCTGAACTTAAAGTGCCGTCCCAAATATTGATCTCAACTTTTTCTGCTCCAGTCGGAACAGTGAATGTTGTTGTATATTTTCCAGTTTCATCAAATGCAACTTGACCTAACTGTATGGTATTGGAGGAATTAAAATGAATGTGCAATCCGTATTGCTCACTACCAACCGTTGAATTTGGTGTACCTGTGAAAGTTACAGTGATCTGGTCTCCGACATTAAAATCTTCGACTAACCAAATTCGTCCACTTGTAGTTTCATTTACTTTATATGTTACGTTTTCACTTTCAGTAATGCAATGCTCAACTGTATACGAATAATCACTACCTATCTGAAGTGTGTTTTCCGTTGTAAATACACCATTGGAGTAAGTACCTCCCTCAATAATAACATTAGTTATTTGAGCTGATATCTTACTTATATCATAAGTACCAAATGAAGTAACATTTAATGTATCAGCAAGATCCAAAGTGTCTCCAGTAGAAAGTTTTTTACCCTCCGGATTGACGATAACACTATACTCAAAAATACCATTGTTTACAAGAATATTTCCATCAGAATTCTTATCACCGTTTACTGTTTTATTGAGAATATCCTCACTTACTACCGGAGCAGCAGATTTTGTGATTTCCAATGTTGCACTTGCCGCTTCTGTTACCTCACTACTTTGGACTGTGTTAGTTACACTATAAGATGCAGTTTCAGTTAATGCAGCATCAACAGTGCCTTTCGGAATAGCTGTGTAGTATACGATTTTAGCTAAGTCTTGATTTTTCACTTTAAATGTAGCTGTCACCTTATTATCAGCATAAGCTGTGCTTAACTCAGCATAGCTATTATTTTGCATTCCACTGGAATCAAAGAATTGTGGATAGGTACTGCCATCAATATTATCCCAAGTATTAGGTATAACAGAACCCTCCGGAAGAAGCACATCAGTTATCGTTGAATCAACCGGCATATTAGATACATCTATCTGCCACTTAACTAAATAATAATCACCATTGAAATTATAACTGCCAATCCAACCACTATAGGCAGTTTTAGTCAACAAATCAGAAACATTTACACTCGTGATTTCTGAACCACTTGAATCAATAGCTTTTTTACTGATAGTAGCCGGTTTAACTAACCTGTTGGTAATCGTGATAGTACCGGTATTGTCTATACCATCTGTTGTGGAATATGAAACGGTATAACCTTCCGGTGAATCAACTTCAACTACCTTATACTGATAATAACCATTATGTGCTGTTGTTTCTCTCGGCAAATCATTGTGTATTGCCGTTTGCCAATTCTGACCATCAGCACCACCAGTCAATGTATATGGATAATCAGTGAGTTCTGTTGTAGACTGCCCTTGGATAGTATACTTACCATCTCCATCAGTATCCTCTACAATAACCCAATCATTTCCATATTTATATACTGTTTCGTATTCACCGGTGCTGCCCAATCTTCTCTGAATTATATAGGAAATTGAAGTTGGTGTTTCCGTATCTGAATCCAGATTAGTCCACTGTTTACCTACAGTAAGATTCATCTTTTCAATGTATTCTTTATCCTTGATTGTAACAGATGGAATTGTAGATGGTGTAGATGTACTATCGCCAAAGCTTGCAGTGTTGTTAAAAGTAATACTGAAAGTGGCATTATTATCCAATGAAATTTTGTTTATAACAGCAGTAGTAGTATACTCAACCTGAATATATCTGTAAGCATCTCTAACACTTTCCGCAATCTGAATTTGGAATTTCTTTGCATGCCCACTTGTTATGGGTTCAGTACTGTTAGAATCACTATAGTATGTAATTGTGTATTGATCCGAAGTAAGCGTTGTATCATACGTACCGCTTATAGTACCTGCTTTTACTGTAATAGTATCAGTACCAATGTTAAAATAATGATCTCCGTCGCCATCAACACTGATCAAATCTACTATCGCATCACTATAGCCTGCGTCTGAAATCAAGTTAAGCTTCCAGTTCAGCGTATTTGTTTCGCCATTCTCTGAGATATTGCCATCATATATGATGGAGTTATCTAATCCACCTACATATGACTTCGAAACAGATTTCTCAGGAGTAAATGATGCCGTACCTGTAGCATTACCGTCGTAATTATCGCTAACACTATTGCTGTATGTAACAGTATCACCTGATACAGAACTTGTAATTCCTGCTGCGTCTTTTTCAGTAGTATAACTCAGTTTTACTCTATAAGGCATACGCCAATTATCAGCATTATATCCATCACCGCTAACAGTAAATTTCAATGTACTTCCATCTTTTTCAACATGAGCGATTTTTACTTCATAGTTATAAAAGTCACCGTTGCTATCCGGAGAAGAACTGGTAGTATCAATATTACCTCCCCATGATGTCTGGAAGATGAATGTCATATCTGATAAATTGACGTTTTCTAAAGCAGCATCAGTAAGTTCATATCCTGTTAAGTTAAAATTTGAACCACCCGATGCCTCAACATTCCACGTAATCATCTGACTATCAGGATTATATGTACCATTCTTGCTTAGAGAATATGTCTTTAGTGTATATTCCTCCGCAGCAGTAGATGATGCACCGTCAGTATTATTATAATTAAGTGTAGCAGTATTACTATTTGTTCCTGAACTTGCAGCAGAATAATAAGAGATATGCACACCTGTTGCCGTTACGCCGCTGCCAAAAGTCAGTACGCCATCAGTCAAGGTATAGTCTGTAATATTATTACCACTTGCATCTGTTACAGTTAATCTATCCATTCCTGAAGCCGTAAATGTATCATCTTTAACACTAAAGCCAGCTAAAGGAACGCCAATCGGACTGTTGACATTTATTGTCCATTTGATTTTTTCATTGTAATCATTTGCATCAACTTCATAGTCTGACTGACCTATTTTATTTATGGTTATTGGATTTAATGTAACACTATCAGAATCTGAAATACCGGAATCATCACTGGTCTTAAACGTTGCTGTATTACTTTCGGTTACAGTCTGATTTTTTTTGTAATTTTCAAGCTGCTCAGCAGTAATCTGTTGTTTATAAGTAACAATTATTGTCTCTTTGTTGTCTTTTGGCGTTGCATCAGCATTGAATGTAATTGTATCACCTGATATAGTATGAGCTACCGCCGCACCATTCCCATCAACAACAGAAATATCAGTTGCACCAACCAATTTCGCATCCTCAAGGATCGTGCTGGTAAAATCATAGTCATCTGGATACAGGTTAACTATTTCAACTTTCCATTGAATATAGATGTTGCCATTTTGATAGAGAACAGTATGCTTACCATTCTTTGAAATTGTATAATCCTTATCATTGAATGTTGTAACAACTTGAACACTGTCGATCTCGATTGTCTGGTCACCATCCGCTGTATTTGCTCTTTCTATATTGCCATTAAATTCAAGCGTACCTATCAGATTTGATGTACCTGTACTTGTAATATAGTCAAGATACGCATCTGTAAGCTGTATAACAATAAGACCATCTCTGTCGATAGAATAATAACCGGCTATGCTGCCGTTATTTGGATAATTCGAGTCAATAATAGTACACTCAACTCCGTAATACTCATCCGGAATAGTAATTCCGTCCGGCAACTGGTAATAAATACAAGGATTATCCTTACTAATTCCTGAATTACCAAAATTAAATTCATATCCAATTTCAAAAGTTGCAGCAATCGCATCGGCGTCACCAGCAGGAACCGTAATCGTACCACCTGTGGTAACTGTTTGATCTCCAACTATAATAGTCATAGATGTAATGTCGTTTGCACCTGACTCATTATTATATCCATCATACAAAAGTTTTGCATCATCACCATTATTTGCTGGAATCTCTGTAACTGCCGACTCAAAATAATTACCGTAAGTTCCTTGACCAGTAGCAGGTTTCGGCGGTATTCGATTACCAGTGTTTCTACGATTATACCTTTCAGGTTTATATCCCCATTGCGGAGTCCATGTGTTTCCCAACAGCATCATTGATTCCATAGATGAAGATAATAATTCTTCATTTTTTTCCGCCAAGGGCTCAACCGTTATAAGGTCATCTGTTAGATCGGTTGATGTTTCTTCTATAATTAAATCTTCTTCTGCCTCAACAACTTCAGTCGAATCTTCAGAAATCATATCAATAACTGCAGCATTCTGTTCATTCAGAGCCGCATATGTCATACTAACTGCCGGCATAATAAGACCGCTTACAACTGTCAATGTAACCAACAATGAAAGAAATGCCGTAAATGTGAATCGGCGTTTCTGATTTTTATATTTTTCAATATAAGAACGAATCTTGTTATTGATATTCATCCGGCATCCCTCCTTAGTCTAAAGGTATTAATGCAATCGTCAGAATAGAGTCGCTCTTTCAAACGGCCAGACTCTCAATATGATTTTCCCTACTATAGCCTCCTCTGCAATACATCCAACCATCGTCGTTCGGCTGTCCACCGACGTGGAACGATGATCTCCCATTACAAATATTCTGCTCTCAGGCACTTGATACGGAAGCTCTATGTCACATTCACCTAAAGCTTTATCCTCCAGATAGGGTTCGTCGAGTTTTTCACCGTTCACATAAACATTGCCGCTTGCGTCAATATCTATAATGTCACCGGCTGTGCCTATCACTCGTTTCAACAAAATCTTGTTATTAAAATAAAAAGCCACTATATCGCCACTCTCAAAGTCACTTTGTTTGCTGCATATAACCATCTCATCGCTATAGAGCGTTGGAGTCATACTGCTTCCTGTAACTCTGAGAACCGGCAGAAACAGCATTGATATCAAAACTACTATTGCTGCCACGACAATAAGTGAGCTTATCGTACTTAAAAGAGTTTTTCTGAAATCTCGCCTGTATTTAACACGTTTGAGCTCATTCTCAAGCTGTGCAGCAGTTGGGATATCTCTTTTAGTTTCCATCTCCATATACTCACACCTGCTTTTATTCATCTGTTGTAGTGTTCTCATCGTTTTTTTCTTCATCCGCAGATCGTTCCTTATTTTCAGTCACCGCTGCTGCGATACGTCTTATGTCTTCGTCAGTGAGACTTAATTTAACATTTAGCTGTTCCTTGATATATTTGTTCTCCTCCTGAAGTCTCTCAACTTCCTTTTCCAGGTAGTACAATATCTCAATCAAGTCAACTCGTTTTAGCTTTCTTAGTTCCTTGTCTGTCATATCATTTACCTCCATGGTAATTATTGTTTTACGATACAAAACCAAACTGCACAATTTATATTACTATTACATTATACACCAATACGCTCGTTTTGTCAATAGTTAATCAAAAATTTCTTGCTATGATAATTATGATTGTCATTTTAACTAACAAGCTGTATTGTTTCCGTACCACATACAAATTTTTTCTTTAAATTACATGATATTTAATTTGTGCATTATACACGAAACAATAAAAGCGAACCATACGCCATCACAGTTAAACGCTCTTGTTATTATATACTACTTGGATATGACAATTATTCGAATATAAGAGTTGTATTTTCAAATTTCAGATTATCATAGCAAAAAGAGAAAATAGACAACAATTCGAACATGCATACTGCCCCTTATAGCAATAAACACCGCCGAGCTACAAGTGAACCGGTAAAGCAAAACGGTTTCAATAATCAGAATTATGAACTGTGATTTTAAGGTCAATGCCTTGACAAGTTCACAATTTATCTCTATAATATACTTATACCCCTATCGATACGGAGGAACTGAAAATGAAACAATGTATGGATTCTGAAAATTTGCATCGCAGATTAAAAAAGATTATCGGTCAAATTCAAGCTATTGATCGTATGATTGATGAAGATGTCCCTTGCGAGGATATTCTCTCTCAACTCAATGCCGCAAAGTCCGCACTTCATGGCTGTGGCAAAGTCGTTTTAGAGGGGCATATAAAACATTGTGTTCGAGATGGTATCGAACATGGTGATGCTGAAAAAACGATCGAGAGTTTCACAAAAGCTGTGGAAAGATTCTCTAATATGGGATAAATATTAAAAGCAACAACAAGAACTTTGTAAATTTGTTGTTGCTTTTCTTTGCGCCTCTTGACAAACCTATACCCCATTAGGTATAATACACACATACCCCTACAGGTATAGAAAAGAGGTCTTAATATGAAAACACTTATGGAAAAATTAGAAAACTTTCTGGAATTAGGCGGCATAAAAAAAGATATTGCTTGCCTTGTGCTTGGTGGCATCTCACTTGTGCTGAGTTTAACCGATGCCGTATCGCTACCGTTTGATATTGCATGGGTAGCTATTATTCTTTGCGGTCTGCCAATCATCCTTGAAGCAATTATTGGTCTTGTCACATCTTTCGACGTTAAAGCGGATGTGCTTGTCTCTCTTGCACTTATTGCTTCTATCTGCATCGGTGAGGATTTTGCTGCCGGAGAGGTTGCATTTATCATGCAGCTCGGTGCCTTGTTGGAAGATCTGACAGTTGCAAAGGCAAGAGCCGGTATCGAAAAACTGGTGCATCTTACACCGCAAACAGCAAGAGTTATCACCAACGGAACAGAAAAAATTGTTGCAGCCGAAGCTGTGAAAATCAATGATTTGATTCGTGTTCTTCCCGGCGAAACCATTCCTGTTGATGGTGTAATTGTTTCCGGTCAGACTTCCATCAACCAAGCGGTTATGACTGGTGAGTCCCTGCCTGTTGATAAGAGTGTAGGCGACGATGTCTCCAGTGGAACAGTTAATCAGTTCGGCGCCTTTGAAATGAAAGCGACTAAGGTCGGAGAGGACAGTTCCATTCAGAGAATGATTCGGCTTGTTCAGTCCGCCGATGCAGGAAAAGCAAAAATTGTCAGCCTGGCAGACCGTTGGGCAACATGGATTGTAGTAATCGCTCTGACTGCTGCAGCTCTCACTTGGATTGTAACAGGCGAGATTATTCGTGCTGTTACTATTCTCGTTGTTTTCTGTCCATGTGCGTTGGTGTTAGCAACTCCCACCGCAATCATGGCAGCTATTGGCAATGCTACAAAACACGGTTTTCTTGTCCGTGAGGGCGATGCTCTTGAACGTCTTGCAAAAGTGTCAAAGATTACTTTTGATAAAACGGGAACTCTGACTTACGGTACACCGAAAGTTACCACAGTTGAAAGCTTATCCGAGTATGATAGAGAAACTATCTATGCCTTTGCTGCTGCCACAGAGCAGATGTCCGAACATCCTCTTGGCAAAGCAATAGTGCGTTGCTATAAGGCCGAAAACAAAAAAGAACTTCCTGTCTCTGAAAATTTCCAGATGATGCCCGGTGAAGGTGTGACCGCCACTGTAAACGGAAAAGTAATCAAAGCCGGAAACCTTAAATGGCTGTCAAAAGATAATACTAAAATCGATGTTGCGTTAGCATCAAAGGCAGGAAAATACCTGAATAATGGCAGTACGGTTATTTATATCGCTATTGATAATCTTTTGGTTGGTTTTGTTGTGCTTTCTGACTCTGTTAGAGAAGAAAGCGCACAAATGATTGATAGCCTATATCAATTAGATGTTCAACCTGTTTTACTGACCGGAGATAACCAGAATGCCGCAAGTGCCATCGGAGAAAAACTTAACATTAACGAAATTCACGCAAATTGTTTGCCGGAGGATAAACTGAAATACATCGAAAGCTACCAGACAAAGGGAGATGCCGTATGCATGATAGGTGATGGCATCAATGACGCCCCTGCGTTGAAAAAAGCAGATGTAGGCATTGCAATGGGCGGTATTGGCAGTGACATAGCTGTGGATGCTGCGGATATTGCTCTTGTAGACGATGAGGTTAAAGAACTTCCTCATCTGCTTGCTTTGTCCAAGCGTATGATGACCACAATAAAACTGAATATGATTTTTTCTATGGGACTGAATTTTCTTGCCATTGTCCTTGCTATGATCGGCACACTCAATCCCGTTATTGGAGCTTTGGTGCATAATGCCGGTTCAGTTATTGTCATTATCAATTCTGCATTGCTTTTAAGGTGGAAGAAGTCACAGAAGTAAGCATAAAGAAAAATAAATAATATACAAACCAAAGGCGACTAACCGTAAAAAGTTAGTCGCTTGACGTTCCCCCACTGCCATATAGACAAGAAAGTCATAGAATCCATTCAATTTATCATTATATTCAAGCAAATGGATATCTCTTGTCTGAGCTATGCCGAGAAAAATTCATAAAATATAACTAAACGGCGGTATTGGAACATCTCCAGTACTGCCGTTTTTGGTGTTGCATATCTTTATATTTTTAATATATTTTCTATGTTTTAAGAATAATTTTTATATCTGACAAAAATATGCTGAACAGAAAAAACACGCAATTATAAGATAAAACTAAAATTGCGTGTTTTTTGAGTTTAAGTTGTTTGGCGCAGAAAGAGGGATTTGAACCCTCGCGCCGGTTTCCCGACCTACTCCCTTAGCAGGGGAGCCCCTTCACCACTTGGGTATTTCTGCAAAATATATGGCGGAGAGAGTGGGATTCGAACCCACGGTCCCTTGCGGGATCACTGGTTTTCAAGACCAGCTCCTTAAACCACTCGGACATCTCTCCATTATTATCAACTGGAAACCTTTCGTAAACCAGCTTTTATATTATACACTATAATTCCAGTCTTGTCAAGCCTTTTTTGAAAAAAGTCCAAAAAAACTGCACTCAATACTCTATCAGACAGGCATATCAAATAAGTCTAAATTTGCGGATATATTATATTTACAAATGTACAGCACTATATATATGCAATATATACAAATATATCGCCATTATTTCTCTTAATTGCCCCTTGATTTTATGCAAAAGACAGTGTATAATGTATATTGTCAACGAGTAACGAGTATTTCGGATAAGGTGCATGGGTTCCGATGTGCTCATCGTTATATTATCTCTCATTAATTATAAATAAAAAACAGGCTGTTTACATGCAGTCTGTTTTTATATTCAGACGAATATATTAATTTTCGACGGAAAGGATATCATTATGAATTTTTTGGAACTTGCTAAGAAAAGATACTCCGTAAGAGGCTACCTGCCTAAGGCTATTGAGCAGGAAAAGTTAGACTACATTCTGGAATGCGGTCGTGTTGCTCCCACAGGAGTTAACGCTCAGCCCCAACGCATACTTGTTGTCAATACTCCGGAGGGTATGGACAAAATGGCAAATGCTGCAGGTATTCCCGGACTTTACAATGCACCTTGCGCAATAATAATCTGTGTAGAGCCTGAATGCGCATGGACACGCAAATACGATGAACACAATATTCATGAGATAGACGCCTCCATTGTCACAACTCACATGATGATGGCTGCGACTGAACTGGAGCTTGGAACTCTGTGGATGTGCCGTTTTAAGCCAGAGGTCATTCGTAAGGAATTCAACATTCCGGATAAGTATGTACCCGTAAACGTTCTGCTGGTTGGATATACTGCTCCGGACGCACTTTATAAGTCACCTGACCGCCATGACGCTGAAAGCCTTAGAAAACCCATTGAGAAAACTGTGACCTACGGTACTTTCTGAGAAATATAAAAACTGCCGCCTCTCAAAGTGGGGTAACCATAGAGAAGTTTTCAACCCAAACGGTTTAAGACAATTGGTGGCTTATGTAAAAACAAACAGAGCAACATCGCTTAACGGCGGTGTTGCTCTTGTTTTTATTGTAATTTTAACGCAAGTATCTGTTCTTCAATCCTTTTTATAACATCAACAAAAAACTCATCGCTTTCACCCGTAGGGTCAGGCAGTCCCCAGTTATCGTCAAAATCTCTGCCGATATAAGGACAACCCACATCACACCCCATTGAAATAAAAATGTCGGGCGACGGAATTTTATCAAATGTTTTGCTGTACTGCGTAAGCTCCATATCAATACCATAGAGCTGTTTCATCAGCCTTACAGCGTCCTGATTTATCTGCGGTTTGGTTTCTGTACCTGCGGAATAGCTTTCAAAAACATCACTTGCAAGGTGTTTTCCAAGAGCCTCGGCAATCTGACTTCG